>DASXTT010000065.1:0-4299 GCA_036505255.1 Planctomycetota bacterium
GGACGCTCATGTGGAGCGCGCCGTTGATGACCGCCTTCATCCCGCTCGTCCCCGACGCCTCGTGGGGGCGCCGCGGCGTGTTCAGCCACACGTCGCAGCCCTGCACCAGGTACCGCGCGAGCTCCATGTCGTGGTCCTCGAGAAAAACCACGCGCCCCCGGAAGCGCGGGTCGCGGGCGAAATGGGCGAGCGCCTTGATGAACTCCTTGCCCGGCTGATCCTGCGGATGGGCCTTCCCCGCGAAGATGAACTGGACGGGCCGCTCGGAGTCGGAGACGAGCCGCGCGAGGCGGTCGGGGTCGGTGAAGGCGAGGATGGCGCGCTTGTAGGTGGCGAAGCGCCGCGCGAAACCGATGGTGAGCGCGCGGGCGTCCAGCGTCTCGTCCGCCCGGGCCACCTCGGAGGCCGAGGCCCCCTTGGCCAGGAGCTGCTGCCGCAGCTTGCGACGGGCGTAGAAGACGAGGCGCTCGCGCCGCGCCTCATGCGTGCGCCACAGCTCGCCGTCGGGGACCTGGTCCACCCGGGCCCACGCGGGCACGCTCCACGGCTCGTCCTGGTAGCGCGGCCCGATGTAGGTCTGGAAGAGCGCCTCCATGTCGTGGCTCACCCAGCTCGACCCGTGGACCCCGTTCGTGACGTGGCGGATGGGGACCTCGTCCTCCGGCACGCCGGGCCAGAGGTGGCGCCAGAGCCGGCGCGCGACCGCCCCGTGGAGCCGGCTCACCCCGTTGCAGTGCGCGGAGTGGCGGAGCGCCAGGGTCGTCATGCAGAAGGGCCCGTTCCCGTCGCCCGGCGCGCGCCCCAGGTCGAGGAGCCGCTCCGCCGCGATGCCGAGTTCCCCCGCCGCCGGCGCGAGGTATTTCCAGACCAGGCCGGGGTCGAACCGCTCGTTCCCGGCCGGCACCGGCGTGTGGGTCGTGAAGACGTTCGAGGCCCACACCGCCTCGCGCGCCTCGTCGAAGGTCAGCTTCTCCTCCGCCACGAGCTGGCGGATCCGCTCCAGGACCAGGAACGCCGAGTGGCCCTCGTTGATGTGGAAGGCCGCGGGGCGGATCCCCAGGGCCCGGAGCGCCCGCACGCCGCCGATCCCCAGGACGATCTCCTGCTTCAGGCGGGTCTCGCGGTCGCCGCCGTAGAGCTGGGCCGTGACGCCCCGATGATCCGGCGGATTCCCCTCGACGTTCGAGTCGAGCAGGTACAGCGGGACGCGGCCGACGTCGACGCGCCAGATCCGGAGCCGGACCTCGGACCCGGCGAGGGAGACGGAGACCTCGCGGGGCCGCCCCTCGGGTGTCCGCTCGAGCGTGACGGGCGAGGTGTACCAGTCGTTCTCCGGATACTCCTCCTGCTGCCACCCGTCGGCGTTCAGGTACTGGCGTCCGTACCCGCGGCTGTAGAGGAGGCCCACGGCGACGAGGGGCAGGCCGAGGTCGCTCGCCGTCTTCAGGTGGTCGCCGCTCAGCACACCGAGTCCGCCGGAGTAGATGGGAAGGGCGACGTCGAGCCCGTACTCGGCCGAGAAGTAGGCGATCGGGTCTCGGCCGCGGTCGGCGTGGGCCCGGCCGAACCAGCCCGAGCGGGCCAGGGCCGATTTGAATTGCTCGTAGGTTCGCTCGACGCTCGCGATGAAGCTCTCGTCCTTCGCGAATTCCTCGAGGCGCGCCTGGGGGATCTGGCCGAGCATCCGGATCGGGCTGTGGCCGCATGCGTCCCAGAGGTCGCCGTCCATCCGGATGAAGAGCCGCTTGGCGTCCCAGTTCCACGAGTACCAGAGGTTCATCGCCATCTCCCGCAGCGGCTGGAGCCGCGGCGGAAGGTTGGGCGCGACCACATAAGGATGGATCTTCATGAGAAACCGAGTCTACCGGGGGAGGGTCCAAAGTCCAAGGTGCAAAGTCCAAAGTCTCGCGATGGTTCGCAGAGCTTGGGAGAGGCTTCGCCAGGAGTCCCGGCATCACAAGGGCTCATGCCGAAGGTACCAAAGTTCGCGTATCGTGTCGCGACGACGCTGGACATTGATGTCAGGACGTTGGACTCCGCCATGAGATAATGGACCGCTCATGGCCGCGATCGACGATGTCATGCGCCGGATGAGGGAGAAGGGATTCCGCGCCGGGGTTCCTTCCACGGAAATCCAGGTCCGGAGGCTCGAAAAGGAGTTCGGCTGCCGCCTGCCGGAAGACTACCGATCGTTCCTTCTCGCGTTCGGCGGCGGCGAGTCCGGCGCGTTCGAGGCGTGGCGCGGATTGTGGCGGCTGACCGACCTGTGGACGCTGAACCTCCGCTACCACGTGCCGGAGAATTTCCCCGGGCTGCTGGCCATCGGCAATCAGGCCTTCATGCTCTACGCCCTCGACCTGCGGGGCGGCGCCGCTACCCTCGTCAGCCTCGGCCTCTCCAGCTCCCTGTGGGAGGACGTGCTGCTCGAGGCGGATTCGTTCACGGAGTGGCTGGATGCAATCGTGCCGACGTGAGCGATGTCGCGACTACGACAGAAAAAACCTGCTGAGATGATTGGACCGTTGAAGCACAGATGGCGGATTGCTCATTGCCGATTGCTAACTCGTGGACTCCCACGTCAACGCCTCCTCGATGGGCACGTTGAGGCAGATGTCGACGAAGTAGGCCTCAAGTTCCGGGTCGTGGGGCGTTCCGGCCGAGCGGAAATAGGCCCGCGCGGCGGCCGCGAAGAGGAGCCGCTTGGTGCTCGCCTGCTCCCGATGGCGCAGGCGCAGGTGCCATTTCCCCTTGGCGTCCATGGCCTCCGACCCCTCGACGGGATTCGAGTCCGCGAAGGCGACCTCGACGCCCACTTCGGACAGCGCCCGGACGAAGGCCTCGTCGCGCGTATGCTCGTCGAGCCGGTGGCGGGCGCAGAACTTGTGGGCCGCCGCGGCGACGGCCGAGCGCGTGTCGGCCGACACCTTCGCGTACCGGGGACGCGCGTAGTCCGCGAGGCAGAGCTCCGACTGGCGCGCCCGGCACCGGCCGCAGAACATCCGGCGGCACACCTCGCAGCGCATCCGCTCGCGCCCTTCGAACCGGCCGCACTTCTGACAGGCGATCATGGAGACGTTGGGGAGCGGCGTGATCTGGTCCAACCGGTGGCGATGGTTCGCCTCGAAAAGCGCCAGGGCGGCCTCCCGGGAAAACCGGCGCGAGGGGATGCGATCGTCGAGAGGCGGCGCCGCGAGCGCCAGCTCGCGCGTCCGGTCCCACGAGGTGACGCCCGAGGACTCCCACACCATCCGTCGCCAGTCGTCGAGGAAGAGGTAGTGCTTTTCGCGGGCGCGGTCGGGCTGGCGCGTGGAGTCGCCGATCTCGACGAGGGCCTGGAGGAGCATGACGACGTCGAAGGCGGTCGCGACCTTGCCCTCGGAGAGCGGAAGAATCTTCCGCTGGGGGGCGTCGAGCTTGATCTTCTTCGGCGGCGGCGGAGCGAGGTGGCGGAGCGGCGACTCGAAGGTCCCGAAGAACCGGTTGACGACGGGCAGGCCCTCGTCGTCGATGCGCCAGAGGGCGCCCGCCCCCTCGAGATTCCAGACGGCCGCGAGCAGGTCGAAAAGGTCCTCCATGACGCGGTCGAGGCCGCGCCCGGGGACGTCCTCCAGGACCGCCCTCAAACGACGACCGGTCGCCGAATGGGCCGTTCTCCAGAGGTCGGGGGCCTGCTCCAGCGAGGCGGTCCCGAAGGTCTCGAGGAGGTCGCGGACGGCGGCGGGAGCGGTCCGCAGGGCCAGGTCCACGCACCGGGTGAGCCCGCGGCCCCCCTTCGTCCGCGTTTCCTCCAGCAGCTGCGCGAGGTCCGAAGGTAGTTCCGACACGCGGGGATTATAGGGACGGGATCGCCCCCTTGCAAACGATTGACCCGGCGCCCGGCCTTTGGAGTATAATCCGCCCTCATGGACCTCCTCCTGCTCCTCACTGTCCTTCTGGGCGCGCCCCAGGAGGAAAGGGTCCAGTTCATTCCGAGGGTCTCCAAGGACATCTACCTGAACGCCGTCAAGGAGCTGGACCAGGCGGTGGAACTCATCGCGTCGGAGCCTCGCGAAGCGGTCGCGAAGGTCACCGGGATCCTCACCAACTCGAGGATCAAGTACTTCGAATGCCGCCTGAAGATCGAGAAGGTCGTCGGCGAAACCGAGGAGCGCGCCTTCTTCCCCTACCAGGTCCGGGGCCGGGCCCGGATGGCCGTCGCGGAGCGATCGGAATTGCAAGCCAGGGAGGCGGCGCTCGTCGACGCGATCGCCGATTTCAAGAAATCGGTCGAGGCCAAGGTCCGGGGGAGCGCCGACCTCC
>DASXTT010000066.1:0-1596 GCA_036505255.1 Planctomycetota bacterium
GGTTGCGCGAGGATGTACTCGAGCAGGCCGAGTTTGTCGAGGAGTCGCGCCGTGCTCGGCTGGAGCACCTCGCCGCGGAATTCGCGGTCGAACGTCTCGTGCCCCTCGAGGACGACGACCTTCGCCCCCCGCTTCGCGAGAAGCAGGCCGAGGAGGAGTCCCGCCGGGCCGCCTCCGACGATGCCGACATCGGTTCGGGAGGCGCTCATCGGGAGTCCAGATACGCTATGGACGGGGCGGGACGCAACAGGCGCAGGTACTCAGCGGGGCGGCACCGTGATCCGGCTCCAGGCCTTGCGGCGCCACACCAGGCGCTCCGAGGGCAGGGTCTTCCACTCGCCCTTGTCGGAATCGATCTCGGCGAGGACGAAGACGCCGTCGCGGGCGCGGAGAAACCACTCCCCCTTCTCGGTGTAGTGCCACCGTTCCTCGCGGTTCAGCGTGTTGTTGCGCCAGACCGAAACGGCGAGCCCCCGGTCGGCCTCGTCGCCCTTCGGGGAGAAATTGGAGCCGAGCCGCTCCGGAGCGATTTCCGGCTCGCCCCCTTTCGGCGTGACGTCGAAGGCGGCGAGGACCAGGAGGAGCGCAAGTCCCTTCCCCATACCGGAATTATGACGTGGTCGGGAGGGGGAACGGTAGCTCGAATCGATCAGGACCGCAGGGCGAAGGTGCGCATGGAGAGGTTCGCGCCGCGGAATCCCTCGTAGACGTCGACCACGCGCTCGCCGGGTTTCGCGGCTCCCATGACGACGAAGATCGGGTCGAAGTGCTCCGTCGTGGGCGCGGCGTTCACCCCGGCGGGATGGGCCGTCTGGTAATTCACCAGGCTCTCGAGGTCGAACTTCTCCACCCGCTCGCGCACCCAGGTGTCAAACTCCACCGCCCACCCGTCGGGCTTCTCCCCCTTCGGAAGGCGGCGCATGAGCTGGAAGTTGTGGACCACGCCGCCGCTTCCGACGATGAGGACGCCGCGTTCGCGCAGCGGCGCCAGGAGCCGGCCGAGCCTCACGAAGGACGACGGATCGAGGTCCGAGCGGAGCGTCACCTCGATGACGGGAATCTCCGCGCCGGGATAGCTGAGGCGGAGCGGCACCCACGCGCCGTGGTCGAGCCCGCGGTCCTCGAGGACGGCGGGCATCCCGGCGTCGGTCAGGGTCTTGGCGATCTCGCGGGCGAGCGCCGGATGGCCGGGGCTGGCGTAGGTGAGCTTGTAGAGCTCGTCGGGGAATCCCCCGAAGTCGTAAATCGTCTCGGGCTTCCCGCTTCCCGTGACGCGGATCGGCGCCTCGGCGGTCCAGTGGGCCGAGATCACGACGATGGCCTTCGGGAGCGGGAACTCCTCCCCCATCTTTTTCAGCGCGGCCGAGTAGTCGTCCTTGATAAGGGCGACCATGGGCGACCCGTGCGAGATGAAAACGACGGGCATGGAGGTCGGGTCTGCAACCGGTCCCGACTTCAGGTCGGGCGCGGCGCACGCGGCCAGGCCGGCGGCGCTTCCGGCCACGGCGAGCTTCAGGATGTCGCGACGCGTCAGGTCCATACTCTATATATAACCCCGCCGGACGCCGATGCCATTCCCGAATCGGCTCGGGCGAC
>DASXTT010000067.1:0-8419 GCA_036505255.1 Planctomycetota bacterium
GATGACGGTGTTTCTCGCGTCGCCGCGGGCGTCATGGGTCACGGGCGCGGCCTTCGCCGTGGACGGCGGCGCCGTGCGGGTGATTTGAGGACAGCGGAAAGCGAATAGCGTATAGCGGACTCAGGAGGCCAGAAATGAAGGTCGGCGTAATTGAACATTTCGATTCCATGCACCTCCTGCCGGGCCACCGCAAGTGCGGCGTCCCCCACGGCCACACCTACCGCGTGGAGGTCACGGTGGAGGGACCCGTGGTCAACGGGATGGTGGTGGATTTCGACCTCCTGAAATCCAGCCTTCGGGAGCTGCTCAAGGGATACGACCACAAGGACCTGAACACGCTGATTCCCTACCCTTCCTGCGAGAACATCGCGACGAACATCCTGGCGGACCTCAAGGGGCGGCTCTCGGTCGCGCGGATGATGGTGCGGGTATGGGAAGGGGAAGGGAAATGGGCGGAGGCGGAAGGCTAAGCTTCAAGCTTCAAGCTCCAAGCTTCAAGCCAGAGGGGAAAGCAGAGCGCCGGATCACGCATCCGCGTAGCGGCCGCCCTCGATGGCCCGCTCCACGAGCCGGGTCGAGACCCGGTTCGACCGCAGGTACTCGGTCGCGGGATCGGTTTCCTGCCGGAGGATGGCGAGGAGGAGGTCGAGCGTCCCGCTGATCCGCCGCTCGCGGCCGGCGGCCTGCTGGGCGACGAACCTCAGCACCTCTTCGGTGATATCGCTGTATTTCGCGTAGCGCTTGTCCGTCGGGATGCCCTGGAGGTGGGGCTCGAGCTCCGGGGGCGTGGTCGGGGGATCGAGCTTCACTTCCTCCCGCAGCCAGCGGTTCGCCCCGGCGGCGGGCTCCCGCAGGAGGGCCGCCAGGAAGTGGACGGGCTCCACGAAGGCGCAGCGGCGGCGGGCCGCGTCCATGAGGGCGGCGTCGGCGACCCGGCGGGCCGTCACCGACCAGGTCTCGAACATGCCACCATACTACCCGGCGGGGGGCCCGCGCGGAAGGGGCCCGGCCCCCCGTTCCGGTTCTCCTTGACTTTCCCGGGCGGTTCGGCTACCGTGTACTTAGTGTATTTTGTACACTAAGTAGGCGGACCCATGGCGCGCACGGCGGAGGAGACCCGGGGGATCGTGGAGGACATCCTCCGCCTGAAGAAGGAGCGGAGGGCGGTCATCCTCGCCCACAACTACCAGCGGGGCGAGCTCCAGGACATCGCGGACTTCACGGGGGACTCCCTCGGCCTGACCCAGCAGGCGGCGAAGACCGACGCGAAGGTCATCGTCTTCTGCGGCGTTCACTTCATGGCGGAGACGGCGGCCGTCATGAACCCGGACAAACTCGTCCTCATCCCGGACCGCGAGGCGGGCTGCTCGCTCGCGGCCATGATCTCGGCCGAGAGCCTGCGCCGCTGGAAGGCGGAGCATCCCGGCGCGGTCGTCGTCAGCTACATCAACTGCACCGCCGAGGTAAAGGCGGAGAGCGATTACATCTGCACGTCGACGAACGCTCAGAAGGTCATCGAGGCCGTGCCGGAGGGGAAGGAGATCCTCTTCTGCCCCGACCAGTTCCTCGGGACTTATCTCCAGCAGAAGACCGGGCGGAAGATGCACATCTGGCCCGGCTACTGCCACGCGCACAACAAGATCAAGACCGACCGCATCCTGGACCTGAAGCGCGAGCACCCGAAGGCGCAATTCCTCATGCACCCCGAGTGCGGGTGCCTGACGAGCTGCATGCCGCTCGCCGACAAGGTCGTTTCGACGGAGGGGATCGTGAAGGCGGCGCGCGAGTCGCCCGCCCGCGAGTTCATCGTCGGCACCGAGGTGGGCATCCTCCACAGGCTCCGGCGGGAGAATCCGGAGAAGGAGTTCTACCCGGCGGCGGAGGAAGCCTTCTGCGAGTTCATGAAACTGAACGACCTCGAGAAGGTCCTCTGGTCGCTCGAAGACCTCGAGTACAAGGTCATCGTCCCCGAGGACGTGGCCAAGCGGGCCCGGAGGGCGATCGAGCGCATGCTCGAGATCAGCGACCCCGGCGCGTATGTCCAGAAGGCGGGTTCCTCCGCTCCCGTCGATTAGTTTTCCTTCGCGAATGCGGCACCCATTCCGTGGGACCCCCTCCCCTGGCTTGAAGCTTGAAACTTGAAGCTTGGAGCTTCACACCCCCGCTTCCGTCGGCGATAATGACCTCTCACCGCCCCACGGCACGGGAGGTCGGGATGCTCGGAAAAATGTTCGGCGGAATGGAGGAGTATGCCCCGCTCTTCATCCGACTGGGACTGGCCACGATCTTTTTCCATTCTGGCGCCCAGAAGGTCTTCGGGCTCTTCGGCGGCCAGGGACTGGAGGCCACGGCCGAGTACTTCAAGACGAAGCTCGACTTCCCGCTCCCCATGCTCATGGCCTCCCTCGCGGGCATCGGCGAGCTCGGCGGCGGCGTCCTCGTGGGGATGGGCCTCATCACCCGCTATGCCGCGGGGACGCTCTGCATCATCATGATCGTCGCCATCTTCGCCGCGCACAGCGGTCGCGTCTTCGGCGACGGCCTGCCCGCCTTCGCCTGCCTGATCATGGCCATGAGCCTCCTCGTGACCGGCGGCGGCAAGGCGAGCGCCGACCGGATGCTCAAGATCGACGACCGGGTGTAGCCGCCATGGCGATCGTCCCCATCGTGCTGGCCGCGGGGGAGTCGGTCCGCATGGGCCGCCCCAAGCCGCTCTGCCTTTTCGGAAACCGTCCCGCCCTCGACCTCGTCCTCGACGCCTGCCGAGGGGCCAAACTCGCGCCCATCGTCGTCCTGGGCCACGCCGCGGACCAGGTCCGGGCGAAGGCCGACCTCCGCGGCGCTAAAGTGGTCCTCAATCCCGACTACGCCAAGGGCCAGACCTCGTCGCTCCAGGCGGGCGTGAAGGCGCTTCCGAAGGACGCCGAGGCCTTCCTCCTTTTTCCCGCGGACCACCCCCTCATCACGGCCGACGAGATCGCCCCCCTCATCGCGGAGCACAAGCGGCGCCGGAAGGAAAAGCAGATCTTCATCCCCTCGTACAACCTGAAGCGCGGCCACCCGGTCCTTTTCGACGGTGCGCTCCGCCAGGAAATCCTGAGCCTGCCGCCCGACGCGCCCGCGCGGACCGTCGTGAACCGCCACCCGGACCGCATCGCGTACGTCGAGATGACCACCTCGGCGATCCTGTTGGACATGGACACGCCGGAGGATTACGCTCGGTGCCTGGAGGAGTGGGGGCGACGGGAGACGACGCGGCGACGCGCCGCCGAAGGAAACACATGAGCCGTTCGATCCTCGAGGAGGCCCTTCGGCTGACGGACGAGGGCGTCGAATTCGCCCTCGCCACGGTCGCCGAGGCCCGCGGCAGCGTCCCCGGGAAGGCGGGCGCGAAGATGATCGTCCTCGCCGACGGCCGCCAGGTCGGCACGGTGGGCGGCGCCGGCCTCGAGGAGAAAACCAAGGCCCTCGCGAGGAAATGCCTCGCCGAGAAAAAGGGGGGCCTATTCTCCTTCGACCTGATGTACTACAAGGAAGGGGGCTTGGACAGCCTCTGCGGAGGGACGGTTCAAATCGTGGTCGAGATCGTTCCACGGCAACCCCACGTCCTGATCTGCGGCGGCGGCCACGTCGGACTCGCCGTGGCCCGCGCGCTCGCGCCGCTCGAGTACGCCCACTCGGTGCTCGACGACCGTCCCGAATTCGCCGCCCGCGAGCGCTTCCCCGAGGCGCGCCGCCTCTTCCCCGCGAAGCCGGAGGAGTTTTTCGCGCGGGAGGATCTCGGGCCTTTTACGCATCTCCTGATCCTCGGGTACTCCCACCAGATCGACACCGCGATCCTTCATGAGGCCGTGAAGCGCTTCCCGGGATACATCGGGCTCATCTGCAGCCGCACCAAGAAGCGCGAGATATTCCACCGCCTGAAGGCGCGCGGGATCAGCGACGCCGAGCTGGAACGGATCGACGCACCGGTGGGGATCCCGATCGGCGCGGAATCGCCCGCGGAAATCGCCGTCTCCATCGTGGCGTCCGTGGTGCGCCACCACAAGAAGGGGACGGCGCGCGAGGAAGAGCATGCCGAAGAAACCGAACAGGCCGAAAAACCTTAAACTCGGTCCCGAGGTATCGCGCCGCGGCTTCCTGCGCGGCTTGGGGGCGGCCGCCGGGGCCGCCGCCGTGGGAGCTCCGCTTCTCGGGGCCCGGCAGGAGTCCCGCGTCCAGGGCCCCGGCCCCGTCAAGGTCGCCCTCCAGATCAACGGCGCCCGTCGCGAGGTCGAGATCGAGCCCCGCGTCACCCTCCTCAACGCGCTGAGGAACCACCTCGACCTGACCGGCACGAAAAAGATCTGCGACCGCGGCTCATGCGGCGGCTGCATGGTCCTCGTCGACGGCGCCGCCGTCAATTCCTGCCTCATGCTTGCGATCGACGCCGAGGGCCGGAAGATCGAAACGATCGAGGGCCTTTCGGCCGACGGGAAGCTCCATCCGATCCAGGAGGAATTCTGCGCGCACGACGCGCTCCAGTGCGGGTTCTGCACGCCGGGCATGGTGATGGCGTGCAAGGCGCTCCTCGACCGCAAGAAGGAGCCGACGCTCGACGAGATCCGCGAGGGAATCTCGGGCAATATCTGCCGGTGCGGGACCTACAACAAGATTTTCGACGCCGTGCGCGCCGCCGCGCCGCGGCTGAAATAGGGATTAGCCATGTCGCGCAAGGTGAGGACCAAGGTCGGTTTCGCCGGGAAGGTCGAGGAGATCGAGGTCACCGTCGCCGACAACGATCCCGATCCCTGGGGAGCGGACGCGAAGCTCTCCGTCGTCGGCACGCGGGTCCCGCGCGTCGACGGGCCGATCAAGGTCACCGGCAAGGCGAAGTACACCTACGACGTCGCGCCCAAGGGGATGCTCCACGGCGCGATCCTTCGGTCGCCCCACGGCGCGGCCGTGGTGAATTCGATCGACACCTCGGCGGCCGAGAAACTCGAGGGGGTGGTGGCTGTCCACGCGGCCAAGAAGGCGGGCGCGCGAGTCCTGTTCCACGGCGACGAGGTCGCGGGCGTGGCCGCGGAGACCGAAGAGATCGCGCAGGAGGCGCTTACCCTCATCAAGGTCGATTACGAGGTCAAGCCCTGCGTCACGACCGTGGAAGCGGCCAGTAAGAAGGACGCTCCGCGGGTGTTCGAGAATCGCCCCAACGTACAGCCCGGCCGCGCCCGAGGCGGCGCGGACGCGGATGGAGCCATCGAGAAGGCGCCCCTGATCGTCGAAGCCACTTACACCACCGAGGTGCAAACCCACTCCAGTCTCGAGACTCACGGCTGCGTGGTGCAGATCGACGGCGGCTCCGTCACGGCGTGGGCGTCCACCCAGGCGACGTTCGGCTGCCGGCAGGGATTCGCCGGGGCGGCCAAAGTTGAACAAGGGAACGTCCGGGTGATCTCGGAACACGTCGGCGGGGGTTTCGGCAGCAAGTTCGACATCGGGCGCGAGGGACACATCGCCGTCGAACTGACGCGGAAGGCGGGCCGTCCCGTGAAAGTCATGCTCGACCGCAAGGGCGAGCACCTGCATGGAGGCAATCGTCCCTCCTCGATCCAGGCGTTCAAGGGAGGCGTGGACAAGGAAGGGAAGATCTTCGGAATCAAGGTCGCCACCTCCGGGACGGGCGGCATCGGTGGGGGAGCCGGCTCGGCCCATCCGGGTTTCTATACCGTGGGAGCGTGGGAGAAATCCGAGACGAATGTGATCACCAACGCGGGAGAGGCCCGGGCCTTCCGAGCTCCTGGTCACCCGCAGGGCTTCTTCGGAATGGAGTCCTTCCTCGACGAGCTTGCCGAAAAGGCGGGGATCGACCCGCTCGAATTCAGAAAGAAGAACTGCCGGAGCAAGGTCCACCTCGCCGAGTTCGACCTCGCCGCGGAAAAATTCAACTGGAAAGAGCGCCGGCGGGCGAAATCCGGCTCCGATGCCGGCCCGAAGAAACGCGGCGCCGGAATGGCCTCCTCGGTCTGGTACAACGCCGGAGGCCAGGGCTTCAAGGTGGACGTCGTCGTGAGCCCGGACGGCACCGTCGAAGTGAGGAACGGCGCGCAGGACATCGGCACGGGGACCCGCACGGTCCTCGCGGTCCTGGTCGCGGAAGAACTTGGGCTGAAGCCCGACCAGATCGTGGTCAAGATGGGCGACACCATCCTGCCTCCGGGACCCAACAGCGGTGGCTCGACCACGGCGGCCTCGCTCGGCCCCGCCGCGCGCGCGGCGGGCCTGAAGGCCAAGAAGGAACTCCTCGAACGGGCGGTCCGCGATCTGAAGGCGAAGCCCGGGGATCTCGATCTCAAGGACGGCGTCGTCGTGAAGTCGGGTTCCCCGACCACGATGACGTTCAAGAAGCTCTGCCAGGCGCTCGGCACCGAGACGCTCCACGTCACGGGCGACCGGGAGAAGAACTACGCGGGGTACAGCGAGACCGTGGCCGGCGTGCAGATGGCGGAGGTCGAGGTCGACGTCGAAACCGGCCAGGTGCGTTGCCTCCGGGTCGTCGCGATCCAGGACGCGGGCCGGGTCGTGGACCGGCTGACGTTCGAAAGCCAGGTTTCGGGCGGAGTGATCCAGGGGGTGAGCTACGCGCTCTTCGAGGAGCGGCGGCTCGATCCGAACCTGGGCGTCATGGTCAATCCCGATTTCCTGAACTACAAGGTCGCGGGGTCCAAGGACTGCCCGGAGATCATCGCCATCGCCTTCGACGTCGCGAACGCGAAAAACAACGTGGGGATGATGGGCCTGGGCGAACCGCCCACGATCCCGACGGCCGGGGCGATCGCCAACGCCGTGGCCAACGCGATCGGCGTACGAGTCCGGTCGCTCCCGATTACGCCGGACAAGGTCCTCGCGGCCTTGGAGGCGAAGAAATCATGAACCGGTTCGAGTATGTCCGGGCCCGGTCCGCGAAGGAGGCGGCGGAGCTTCTCGCGGGGACGAAGGGCGCGCTCCTCAAGGCGAGCGGGACCGATCTGATCGACCGCATGAAGTCGTTCATCGACACGCCTCCGCGAGTCGTGAGCCTTTCGAACGCGGACGGGATGTCGGACATTTCCACCGACGGCGGAGGCGCGCGGATCGGTGCCCTGGTGACGCTGGCGCGTCTCGCGGAGACTCTCCGCGAAGGCCCGCTGGCGGCGATCGGTCAGGCGGCGGGGGAGGCGGCCACGCCGCAGATCCGGAATGTCGCGACGGTCGGCGGCAACCTCTGCCAGCGCCCGCGCTGCTGGTACTACCGGCTCGGTGAAGTCCCGTGCCTCAAGAAGGGCGGCAAAGACTGCCCGGCCATCAAGGGGGACAACCGGTACCACGCGATCTTCGAAACGTCGCCCTGTCCCATCGTCCATCCCTCGAACCTCGGCGGACCGGCCGTCGCGTTCGGCGCGACGATCCACGTCCAAGGCTCGAAGGGGATCCGCGAGATCAAGGCGGAGGAATTCTTCACGCTCCCCAAGGCGGACATCGCGCGCGAAAACGTCCTGGAGCGCGACGACGTGATCACGGCCGTGTCGATCCCCGCGTGGAAGGGCGCCCGCAGCGCCTATCTCGAGGGACGCGAGAAGGAATCGTTCGACTGGTCGCTCGTGAATGCCACGGCCGTCCTGCAACTCGAGGGTGGCGTCTGCCGCGAAGCGAGGATCGTTCTCGGCTCGGTCGCCCCGATTCCGTGGCGCGTTCCGGCCGCCGAGGCCGCGCTCGCGGGGAAGAAGATCGACGAGGCCGTCGCCGCGGAGGCCGCCCGAAAAGCGTTCGAGGGTGCGAAACCGCTCTCCGGCAACGCCTACAAGGTTCCGATGGGCCGGGCCATCGTGAAACGGGCCATTCTCGCCGCCGCGGGACTCTGGAAGGAGTAGGGCATGGACGCCGCCGATCCGGCCATCCGCCAGGAGCAGCAAATGTGCATCTTCTTGCGATGCAAGGGGATGTATGTCAGCAGGAGCGCCGGCGGACCCCCGGATGAATTCGCCGGAGACACGACCTGCTGGTGGTGCCTCAAGACCTCCTCCGCCGTCGGGCCGGACGAGGATTGGGTCCACAAGACGGCCTGCACCCCCGACCGGCCGTGCTACCGCGGTCGGGAAAATGCGTCGTGACCCGTCCGAAAACCGGTAACGGTCGTATCATTTGCCAGGTCGAATGAGTGGTGGTACATTACGTCATCTCTACCGGAGAATCCCCCATGCGCCTCATCGCCCTTTCGGTCGCTTTCTTTCTGTCCGTAGCCGCCTCCGGGCCGGCGCAGGACGGCGACAAGGTCAACCTCGAGTGGAAGTTCAAGAAAGGCGACTCCCACCGCTACGAGATGAATCAGACCACCGAGATGGACATGGGGGGGATGGAAATCAACCAGGAGATGCTCTTCGGCTTTGTCTGGGAAATC
>DASXTT010000068.1:0-12434 GCA_036505255.1 Planctomycetota bacterium
GGGCCGTCGAGCGCAAGACGATGGTGAAACCGACCGAGGTCGATTGGGGCTCGATCGAGGGGCGCCTCTGGGTGCGGCTCGCGAGAGCCGGGGGACCCCTGGCCCATTTCCGCGAGGAGCGCTCGGTGCGGATCGTCTACCGACGCGCCGGGGAGCCTGAGGAAACGAAGCGGTACAGCACCAAGATGGAATTCGACCTGTCCGCGCACGGGACGGCGACGGTCGAGCTGCCGCCCGAAGTCCGCACGCGGCTCGGCCTGAAGTGAGTCAGCGGTCAGCCGGAAGCAGGGGGCGGGAAGCCGGGAGCTAGTCTTTCTCTTCCACCAGCCGCAGCCGCTCCTTTTCATAGGCGATGCGGCGGGCGATCCGCGTGCGCTCCTCGAGCGCGATCCCCGGGGGCAGGAAGGAGAGCTCGGCGTCTTTCACCTGCAGCTGTTTCAGCCGGGCCTGGATGTCGGCCCGCATGAGCCTCAGCGTGTCGGAATCGGCGCGGTCCAGCACCGAGGATTTCCAGTTCATGAGGGCCGCGTCGTCGCTGGGTTCGCCGGTCGGGGTGGGCGGGAGCGGGAGGGGGCGGACGTCGGCGGGGAGGACCGGCCCGGGCGACCCCTCCTCCGGGGCGGAGCAGCCGGCGACGGCCGCCAGGAACGCCACGGAAGTCCACCGGCGCCAGGCCATCCGAATCCTCCCTACACCCGGCGTGACACTACCCCCCGCCGGGGGGACCGTCAAGTTTTGAGAGCCTCCGGTTTCCAGCACGCGGTTTCCGCCCCGCCTTCAGGCTTGAAGCTTGAAGCTTGGAGCTTGAAGCTTATACTCCCCGCATGGCATCGCTCCTCATGGAGCAGTACGCTCGGATCAAGAAGAGCCATCCCGGTGAAATCCTCCTCTTCCGGCTCGGCGATTTCTACGAGATGTTCTACGGCGACGCCGAGACCGCCTCCCGGGTCCTCGGCATCGTCCTGACCTCGCGCGCCAAGGGCGAGGGACGCATCCCCATGTGCGGGGTCCCGGCCCACTCGGCCCAGTCCTACATCGACCGCCTCCTCAAGGCGGGCCACCGGCTCGCCATCTGCGAGCAGATGGAGGATCCCGCCTCGGCGGACGGCGTCGTCGACCGGGCCGTCGTCCGGGTGATCACCCCGGGGACGCTCGTCGAGGAGTCGATCCTCGAGGACAAGCGGGCGAACCACCTCGCGGCGGTCGCCTTCGACGGCGACCGGTGCGGCCTCGCGTGGGCCGACACCTCCACCGGCCGCTTCCTGGTGCGGGAGCTGGATTCGGGCCGCCTGCTCGACGAGATGGCGCGGGTGGCCCCGGCGGAAACGCTCCTCCCGACGACCGCGGCGGAGTCGCTCCCCGAGCGCCTGCGGTCCGCCTCGGGCGGGATCGTCACCCCGTGGCACGACTGGGTCTTCGACATCTCCTCCGGACGGGAGGCGCTCCAGGAGCATTTCGGGGTCGCCAACCTCCGCGGCTTCGGGTGCGACGAACTCACGATCGGGCTGGCGGCGGCGGGCGCGCTCCTCGCGTACTTGAAGGAGACCCACCGCGGGCCGCTCGGCCACCTCCGGCGGATCGAGCTCTACCGCGAGGCGGGCCGGATGGTGCTCGACGCGGCGACGCAGGCCGCGCTTGAGCTTCGCCAGACGGCCCGGGGGGATCGGGCCGCGTCGCTCCTCGGGATCCTCGACCGGACGGCCACCTCCATGGGGGCGCGGCTCCTCGGGGACTGGGTGACGGCGCCCCTCGCGGATCCGGAGGCGATCCGGGCCCGCCACGACGCCGTCCAGGAACTCCTGTCGGACCGCCGCCGCCGCGAAGATCTCACCAAGGCGCTCGGCCTGGCCTGCGATCTCGAGCGGGTCCTCGCCCGGGTCGGCACGGGACGGGCCCACGCGCGGGATCTCGCGGCCCTCCGCGAGACGCTCGGACTCCTCCCCGAAATCCGCAAGATCGCCTCGGGGCTTCTTTCGCCCTTGGCCGTCCGGATCGCCGGGGGCCTGGCCGAGCACGCCGGACTTCTCGACCTCCTGCGGCGCGCCCTCGTCGACGAGCCGCCCCACCTCCTCACGGATGGAGGCCTCATCCGCGAGGGGTACAACGAGGAGCTGGACCGGATCCGCGCCATCGCGCAGAACGGCAAGGGGTACCTCGCCCGGTTCGAGCAGCAGGAGGTCGCCCGGACGGGGATCCCCTCCCTCAAGGTCGGATTCAACCGGGTTTTCGGCTACTACATCGAAATCACCAACGTCCACCGGAAGAAGATCCCGGCCGATTACGTCCGCAAGCAGACGCTCAAGAATGCCGAGCGGTACATCACGCCGGAGCTGAAGGAGCACGAGACGGAGGTCCTGAACGCGGACGCGACCTCGAAGGACCTCGAGCGGAAGCTCTTCACGGAGCTTCGCGGACGGGCCGCGGAGTCCATGGATCCGCTCCAGGGGACGGCCCGGGCCCTGGCGGAGCTCGACGCGCTCCTCTCGCTCGCCGCCGTGGCGGACGAGCGCGGCTACGTGCGGCCGGAGATCCTCGACGAGCCGGTCCTCGAAATCCGGGAGGGCCGCCACCCGGTGCTCGAGAAGCTCCTCGCGGACCGGTTCGTCCCCAACGACGTCGTCGTCCTGGGCGACGCGCGGATCCTTCTCATCACGGGGCCGAACATGGCGGGGAAATCGACGTACCTGCGCCAGGCCGCGCTGCTCGTCCTGATGGCGCAGGTGGGGAGCTTCGTGCCGGCGGCCTCCGCGCGGATCGGCCTCGTGGATCGAATCTTCGCCCGGGTCGGCGCGTCGGACGACATCGCGCGGAACGCCTCGACTTTCATGGTCGAGATGAGCGAGACGGCGAACATCCTGAACCACGCGACGGAGCGGAGCCTCCTGATCCTCGACGAGATCGGCCGCGGCACAAGCACGTTCGACGGGGTCTCGATCGCCTGGGCCGTGGCGGAGCACCTCCACAACCGGACGAAGGCGCGGACGCTCTTCGCGACGCACTACCACGAGCTGACCGACCTGGCGCGGGCGCTCAAGGGGGTGCGGAACCTCCACGTGGCGGTCCGCGAGTGGGGGGAGAGCGTCCTGTTCCTCCACAAGATCCTCGAGGGACCGACGGACCGGAGCTACGGGATCCACGTGGCCCGGCTGGCGGGCCTGCCGCGGGAGGTGGTCGAGCGCGCCAAGGTGATCCTCTCGGGGCTCGAAGCGCTGACGCTCGCGGACGGGGACCGGCCGAGGCTGGAGGCGCGCAAGCCGAAGAAGGGCGACCTGTCGCAGCTCGCCCTCTTTTCGAAGGCCTCCCCGCCTCCCCCGCCCTCGCCCGTCGAGGAGGCCCTCCGGGCGGTCGACGTGAACGGCCTCACGCCCCAGCAGGCCCTCGCGAAGCTGGCCGAGCTCGTCCAGGAGGCCCGGAAGGGTGCGAAGAAGCCGTGAGCCCGTCCCCGCGAAAATATGTCGCTTTTGACATATTCCAAGGGGCCGTCACCGCCGGAGCATCCAGTAGTCCTTGACCTGGTCGCTGAACCAGATGTTGATCAGGGCCCAGGGGGCCGTCTCCGCGGTCCGGTACCACACGAAGTAGAAGTACATCGGCACCGTGTCGCAGCAGAGAATTCCCATTCCCAGGGCCTGGTATTTTTCCTGCCGGACGATCCCGCCGTTATCGAAGCCGACGACCCCGCCGTAGAGGCCCACCCCCTTGGCGGTCTGGTCGATGAGGTTCTCGACCTGGTCCGGCTTGTCCGCGAACCGGCTTCCCTTGAAGAGGGTGTCGTAGGCCTTTTCGATTTTTCCCCCCTTCAGGGTCGCGAGAAACTCCTCCTGCCTTTCGGCCGGACCCGCCGGAGCCTTCTTCGGCGGGTCCTGCGGCGCGAAGGAGACGAGGGACGCCGCGAATGCGATCAGGGCAAAGTGCTTCATGGTTCCTCCGGGAAACTCTGCGGGGATTCTAAACCCGCCGGGGTCCTGGTGACTGAGTACTTCTGAAGTCTGAAGTCGGATGTCTGAAGTCTGTCCTAGGGAATCAGGAAGGCGTCGGCGTACCCGATCCCGCGGACGCGCTCGAGGTCCCGGACGGCGTCCTCGAACCGCGCGAACCGGCCGACGACGACGAGGCGCTCCGCGGGGGCCGCCGCGGAGGGAAGGACCTCGGCCGCCAGGCCCCGGGTGCGGGCCTCGGAGGCGCGCCGTTCCGCCGTCACCTCGTTCGGCGTGCGCGCGATCTGGATGTGGATCGCCTTCAGCGCCAGCCGCTCCTTCGCTTCGGGCGCGTCGCCCGACCGGGGATGCTCCCGCACGACCTGTTCGAGGCACCGGCGCCCCTCCGCCGCCATGCCGAGCCGGAGGTATGTCACGCCGAGCCGGTAGAGGAACTCGTCGACCTTGACCGCGCTCTCGCGCGCCTCTTTCGGGGCCTCGAGGACGCGGAGGAAATCGAGGAGCGCCCGGTCGGGGCGCCACAGGGCGTTCTGGGCCAGGCCCCGGCGGTACCAGGCCTCCACCTTCAGCGGCTCCGGGAGCGAGCTGGAGGCCGCGTCATCGAAGGCGGCGACCGCCCCGGCGAAGTCCCCCTTGCCGAGGCGGCATCGCCCGAGCTGGATCAGGAGGGGCCCGCGCTGGTCGGGGGCGGCCCGCAGGAGGAGCTGCTCGTACTCGCGCTCCGCCGCGGCGTCCCGGCGGCGGAGGAATTCGGCGTCCGCCTGGGTGCGGGAGGGGCCGGCGTCGGGTCTCGGCTCGGGAGCCGACGAGCAGGCGGCGAGAGCCGGCAGGATGAGGAGGACAAGGAAACGCGATCGCACGATTCTCTCTCCAAGCCGCTTCCGGCTCCCGGCTTCCGACGGGAAGCGGGCGGCGGCTACGGCGATTGGGTCTTGTTCAGGATCCGGCCGATCACGTCGAACGGCTTCCCCTTCGTCGCCGGCGCGAGATGGATCAGGAACGCGGCCGCGACGACCAGGAGCAGCAGAAGCACCAGCTTCATCCCGGCGCTCGAGGATTTCTTCCCCTCGCCCTCGTGGGCCTTCAGCTCGCGGAAGAGGACGCTGCACTCGGAGGAGCAGAAGGTCCCCGTCGGGGTGACCATGACGCAGGACTTGCAGAGGTCCTTGTGGCACTGGTGGCACGTGGATACGGCGGGCTGGTCCTCGTGAATCGCGCAGGTCTTCGCGCCCATCCTTGGTCCTCCCGGAAACTCCAAACCGGCGATTATATCACCATCGGCTATTTCGGGATTCTGCGGTAGTCCTCGAGGAACTTGGCGACTCCGATGTCGGTCAGAGGATGGGCGATGAGCTTGTCGAAGACCGAGAAGGGCATCGTGGCGATGTGGGAACCGGCCTTGGCCGCCTCGAGAACGTGCAGGGGATGGCGGATGCTCGCCGTGAGGACCTCCGTCCGGAAGCCGTAGTTCCGGTAAATGAGGCAGAGGTCCCGGACCACCTGCATCCCGTCGTGGCCCGCGTCGTCCAGGCGGCCGATGAAGGGGCTGATGAACGAGGCCCCCGCCTTGGCCGCGAGGAGGCCCTGGTTCGCGCTGAAGCAGAGGGTGACGTTGAACTTGATCCCCTCGCCCGCGCTCAAGGCGCGGACCGTCTTGAGCCCCTCCTTCGTCAGGGGCACCTTGACGACGACGTTCGGGGCGAGTTTCGCGAGCCGGCGCGCCTCGGGCGCCAGTTCGTCGTAGGTCTCGGTGACGCACTCCGCGCTGACCGGTCCCGGGCAGAGCTCGCAGATCTCCCGGATCGCGTCGTCGAAGCGCCTCTTCTCCTTGGCGATCAGCGTCGGGTTCGTCGTCACTCCGTCGAGAAAGCCCAGCTTGGCGGCCTCGCGGATCTCCCCGATGTTGGCGGTGTCGAGAAAGAATTTCATTCGGGTCCCCCCGCGCGGATCAGGGCTGGCTCTCCATCCGGCCCTTCCGGAAGACGAGGTCCTGCTCGGGCTTCGGGTCCTCGGGAAGCGAGGCCTCAGCTTTCGGGGCGGCCGGATTGGCCGACTTCCCGCAGAGAGGACAGAGGTAGTCGGCGCTCGTGAACATCTCGCCCATCCAGAAGGTGAGGTCGCCCCGGGCGAGGCTCCCGCCGCACTGCTGGCAGAATTCGACCACCAGGACCTCCTAGGCAGGGCCTGCCGGATTCTGGGTCACCGCATTGGCTCCCGTGGCCCCGCTTATCCCGAGCGAGGCGGAGCCGAGTCGGGGGATATTCCGCCCCTCCACCGGGGCCCCGCCGGGAGCCGCCAGGCGCAGCACCAGGCGGGACATGAGGGGAAGTTCCGAACCCCCGCCGGTCTTCAGCGCCACGTCCGTCTCCAGGATGGCGGCGTGCTTCTCGAGCAGTTCCGCGAGCGTGTGGCCGTCCACCAGCGCGAGGAACTTGTCCGGATAATACGTGATCTGAAGGAGCGAGGTCACTTCAAATCGCCGCCGTCCCGCCTCGAGGAGGCGCTTCCCCTCGATGATCTTCCGGTATTCCCACGCCAGCTGCCACAGCAGGCGCTGCGCGGCCTCGCCCTCCGCCAGCAGCCGGTGCAGAATCTCAAGGACGCGGCCGGGCTTCTTCGAGGCGGCGGCCAGGGCGAGCTCGTAGACCTTGTGGGCGGGTTGGCCCCGCACAAGGGCATCAACGTCCTTGAGGTCCACGTTCGGGCGCGCCCCGGCATACGTAACGAGGTTCTCCACGCGGCCCGCGAGCATCGCGAGCGACCCGTCGGACCGGTCGAGGAGCGCGGCGACCGCGGCCCGGTCCACGGCCTTTCCACGCCGCTGGAATTCGGATTGGACCCAGACCGCGAGGTCGTCCGGTCGAAGCGGCAGGCAGGCGACGTGGCGGACCGACGCGGATTCTGGAATCGACGGCGCCTTCACCGAGGGAATCGCGGCGGCGAGGACCGCGCTCGGCGACGGAGCGGAGGCGTACGCTTTCACGTCCTCGCGGTGGTTGTGGACGAAGTTGCCTTCGTCGACCAGGACGACCAGCTTGCGGCCGGAGAAGAATCCCGGCGTATACAGTTCGTCCGCCACCGCCGGCCACTCGACTCCCGCGGTGTCGATCCGGACCGACAAAAAGGGCTCCGCCGCCTTGATCAGCTCGACGGCCCGTTCGCGCAGCAGCGTTTCGGCCCCGTAGAGCAGGTAGACGGGAGCCGGAGGCCCCTTTTTCAGCTCGGCGGCGAGGGCGCGGAACTCCATTGTTCGGCAGTCTATTCGCCTTCGCTCGCGACGGCAACCTCCTATAATGAGCCTGATCCCCATGCGCCAGTCCCACACGACCGTCTTCCTCGAACGGGCCCTCCTCGCCGGCATCGCGGACGGGGAGCCGGTTCCGCGCGGGGAGCCGCTGGAGGAGCTCGCCCGACTCGCCGAAACCGCGGGCGCGAAGGTCGTCGAGCGCGTGGTCCAGAAGCGCGACACCCCGGGCGCGAAGTACTACATCGGCTCCGGCAAGGTGGACGAAATCGCCGCCGCGGTCGAGCGCGAGAAGATCGACGTCGTCATCTTCGAAAACGACCTCTCGCCCGCCCAGATCCGAAATCTCGAGAAGCAGATCAAGCGGAAGGTCATCGACCGGACCCAGCTGATCCTCGACATTTTCGCCACGCACGCCCGGACCCAGCAGGCGAAGCTCCAGGTGGAGCTCGCCCAGCTCGAGTACAGCCTCCCCCGACTCCGGTGGATGTGGAGCCACCTCGGCCAGCAGGCGGGCGGGGCGATCGGCGGCGCGATCGGGGTGCGCGGCCCGGGCGAGAAGCAGCTCGAGATCGACCGGCGGGTCGCCCGCCGGCGCGTCTACGAGCTGAAAAAGGAGATCGCGGTCATCGAAAAGCGCAAGCAGCGCGAGGTCGGGGCCCGCGCGCTCGACAACTACACGGTGAGCCTCGTCGGCTACACGAACGCGGGCAAGTCCACGCTCATGAACGCGCTCACGGGGGCGGAGGTCCTCGCCGAGGACCGCCTCTTCTCGACGCTCGACACGAGGACGCGCCTGTGGAAACTGGCGGACGGCTCGAAGGTGCTCCTCTCGGATACGGTCGGATTCATCCGGAACCTCCCCACCGGCCTCGTCACGAGCTTCCACGCCACGCTCGAGGAGGTCGTGCAGGCCGACCTGCTCCTGCACGTCGTCGACTCCTCCGATCCGGAGAGCGAGCGCCAGATCGAGGCGGTGGAGGACGTCCTGGCGAAGATCGGGGCCCGGGAGAAGGACACGCTGATCCTCTTCAACAAGACCGACCGGCTCCGGGACGCCGTGGAGCTGACGCTCCTGGCCCGGCGCCACCCGGACTCGCTGGCCATCTCCGCCAAGACGGGGGTAGGCCTGACCGGGCTGGCGGAGCGGATTTCGAAGATACTCGCGTCGCGGCTCGTGGAGCTCGAGGTGGAAATCCCGCAGTCCGAGGGGCGCCTGCTGGCGGACCTTGCCGCGAACGCGATGGTGCTCCAGCGGGAGGACGGCTCCGAGAGGGTGCGGATGCGCCTGCGCGCCCCGCGGCGCCTCCTGTGGCGCCTGAGCCGGTACGCCGCCACGAACGAATAATGGCTGTTCGAGTTTCCAGTCTCCGGTTCCCGGTTCCCAGTTTCCGTAGCTTCGAGCTTTGAGCCCGCCCGGAGACGAAGGCTCCTTCGCGCAGGCGGGTCCAATTCCCGGTGGTACCGTCGAGAGGCTGGGAACTGGAATCGGGGCGCTGGGAGGCGGGTCTCCAGCCCTCCTTGACTGGGTGCCGGGGCGGGGGGTAAAATCACTATCTCGGTCCTCTCGGAACCCCCTGCCCAGAGGGTTCCGAAATGCCCGACCAGCCCTTCGACGTCCGCAAGGCCATCGACCAGAGCGCCTCGAAGTCGACGCTCCAGGAGCTGGCCAAGAAGGGGATCCATCGGGTCAAGGTCCTCGATGAGCAGATGATCCAGAAGCTCATCCGGGACGCCGTGGAGAACATCCTGAGCATGCGGGGCGGGAGCCTCTCCACCGACGAGAGGGAAAAGGTCGTCAAGCAGTCGCGGCAGGAGCTGGACCGGCTCGTCAAGGAGTTCAGCCAGGACAAGGCGACGCTCTCGACGCGCGAAAGCGATCTGCGCGCCGAATTCGCCCAGCGGGAGCGCGAGTACAACAAGCGCATCCAGGACGAGATCCAGAAGAACGCCGACATGTCGCAGAAGATGGCGGCGTCGCTCGAGACGTCCCGCACGCACGAGGACGAGCTGGTCAAGAAGATGGAGGTGCTCTTCACGAAGAGCCTCGAGGGCCTGAACAAGAAGCTGACCGACCTGCGCCTGCGCTCGCTCGCGGGCGGCCCGATGGCGGGCGGCGGCGGCCTCGAGGGCGTCGAGCTCCGGCCGAGCCAGGCGACGATCGAGAGCCTCTTCAGCCAGGAGCTCGAGAGCAACGTCAAGGCGATGGAGAAGTCGGAGGGCAAGGTCGGCGGCAAGCTCGGCAGCGCGCTCGACCGCCTGAAGAACCTGCGCGGCGGCAGCCCCGCCAAAAAGGATGATGAGGAAAAGAAATAGTCCGCGCTCCGGGTCGGGGGATGAATCGGAAGCCTCCGGGGCCGGGGATCAACATTCGCAACCCAAAGAGGAGGGCCGGATCGTGAGCGAAGGCAAGCAGCAGTACGGCAAGGGCCTGGACGTCGGCACGGTGAACCTGGTCGCCGCCGAGCAGAACGAGTCGGGCGATGTCGTCCTCCGCCTGAAGCGGAACGCGTTCATCGACGTGCCCGTGGACGCGTACACCAAGAACATGCTCACGCGGCTGAAGGTGCCCTACGTGGTCCAGGGCAAGAAGATGTACGTCCTGGGGGACCACGCCTTCGAGCTGGCCAACGTGCTCAACCGCAACACGCGCCGGCCCATGAAGGACGGCCTGATCTCGCCGAAGGAGACGGACGCCCTCCCCGTCATGAAGCTCCTCATCGGCAGCATCCTCGGGGAGCCGCGGGTGAAGGACGAGGTCTGCTTCTACTCCGTCCCCGGCGATCCCATCGACAGCGAGCTCTCCGTCGTCTACCACAAGGACCTGTTCGACGCCGTCCTGCGGGCCCTCGGCTACAAGCCCTCCCACATCATCGAGGGCCACGCGATCGTCTTCGCCGAGCTGGCCGAGGAGGACTTCACCGGCATCGGGATCTCCTGCGGCGGCGGCATGTTCAACATCTGCGTCGCCTACAAGTCGATGCCCGCCCTCTTCTTCTCGACCTCGCGCGGCGGCGACTGGATCGACAACAACGTGGCGAACGTCCTCGGCGTGAAGCCGGCCAAGGCGTCCATGATCAAGGAGAAGGGCGTCGACCTGATGAAGCCCAAGAACCGCGAGGAGGACGCCATCGCGATCTATTACCGGAACCTGGTCAACTACACGCTGAACAACATCAAGGAGCGGTTCCTCGCGGCGGAGAACATGCCGAGCTTCCCGGACCCGATCTCCATCGTCTTCTCGGGGGGCACCTCGATGGCGGGGAATTTCATCGAACTCGTGCGGGCGGTCTACAAGGAGATGGAGTTCCCGATCCCGATCAAGGAGATCCGGATGGCGAGCGACCCGCTCAACGCGACCGCCAAGGGCGCGCTGACGGCGGCCCTCCTGGAGACGGCCCAGGCGGCGGGGTAGGCCCGCAGGGACGTCGCGCCGGGGGTGAGCATGGGCGAGCAATCCAAGGGTTTCGGCGAGCAGCTGTTCCAGCGCCTCCAGGGCCAGGGAATGTCGAGGACGCAGGTCTACAAGGTCCTCGCCCTCCAGCGGCTCTGCGAGGAGGTCACCCAGCTGGGCGCGGAGGGCCTGCTCCCCGAGGCGTCCCTCCTCGAGATCTCCAAGATCGGGAGCGCGGCCCGCCAGAAGCAGGTCGCGGAGGTCGCCGTCGAGCACGAGCTCCCCGCCGCGTGGGTCAAGGACCTGGTCCACCTCGTCCGCGCCGCCGAGAAGAGCAAGAACGACCGGCTCGCGAACCAGTACTGGGACTTCTTCTTCGAGATCAAGGACGACCTCACCCACGAAGGGGCCACCAAGGAGCTCCAGGAACGCGTCCGCCACTTCACGGCCGAGCCCTCCGTCGAGGGCCTCGGCGGGGCCGCCGAGCGCCGCATCGTCGACTTCCGCAAGTACCAGCTCGCGGCGGGACGCGGCCTCGACGTGGGGACCTCGAACATCGTCGGCTCCGCCCGCCAGGACGACGGCGGGTCGCTCTTCAACATCCAGCGCAACGCCTTCCTCGACGTCCGGTCCGACGTCTTCACCCAGAAGATGCTCATGAAGCTCGGCGTGGACCACTTCGTCCACGAGGGCAAGGCCTTCGTCATCGGCGACCCGGCGTTCGAACTCGCCAACATCTTCGAGAAGAACACCCGGCGCCCGATGAAGGACGGCATGATCAGCCCCACGGAGCCGGACGCCCTCCTGGTCGAGCGGCTCGTCATCGGCCAGGTGCTCGGGAAGCCGCTGACCGAGGGGGAGATCTGCGCCTTCTCGATCCCCGCCGATCCGATCGACGCGGAGCGGAACGTCGTCTACCACTCCGGGGCGATCGAGACGATCCTCCGCGGGCTGGGGTACACCCCCAAGCCGGTCCTCGAGGGCCACGCCGTCGTGTTCGGCGAGCTGGGGGAGGAGGACTACACCGGGATCGGCATCTCCTGCGGCGCGGGCATGTTCAACATCTGCATCGCGTACAAGTCGCTGCCCGCCCTGGTCTTCTCGACCTCGCGCGGCGGCGACTGGATCGACAACAACGTCGCCCACGCCCTCGGCCTTCCGGGGAGCCAGGTGTGCGCGATCAAGGAGAGCGGCGTCGACCTCAACCGCCCCCGCGACCGGGTGGAGGAGGCGATCTGCATCTATTACCGCAACTTGATCCACTATTCGCTGGAGACCATCCGGCAGAGATTCGAGACCGCGCAGAACATGCCGGTCTTCACGAAGCCGATCAGCGTCGTCTGCTCGGGCGGCACCTCCATGGTCAAGGGCTTCATCGACGTCTTCCGGGGCGAGTTCAAGACGATCGACTTCCCGATCGACGTGAAGGAGATCCGGCTCGCGCGGGATCCCCTGCGGACCGTGGCCTTCGGCTGCCTCGAGGGGGCCCTCGAGGAGACCCGCGCCCGCGGCGGCGCCCCGTCGCCCATGTCCACCGTGGAGCGCGCGTCCGTCTCCAAGACGATCGGCGCCCCTATCCGCCCGACCCCCGCGCCGCCGGCTCCGGCGTCCAAGTCCGCCGACCCCGGGTCCGATACCGACGTCTTCGAGACCGCCACCTTCGACGCCGGGGAGGAGGGCACGGAGCCGGAGGTCGCCCCCGAGGACGCCATGGACGAGGACCAGCCCCCCGAGGAAGCCGCCTCCGATTCCGAGGAAAACTCCGGCCCCTCGGACCTCCCCCTCATTTCCTGAAGGGCGCCCCGGGCCGGTTCGCCATGAAAACGGTAATCTTCGCCTGCGTCCACAACGCGGGCCG
>DASXTT010000069.1:0-12730 GCA_036505255.1 Planctomycetota bacterium
TCGAACTGACTTCGCCGTGAGCTTCGAACGTGGCGCGTAGATCGGCCTCGGTCGTCGAATACGGCAGGTTACCGACAAAGATGTTCACAATTGGCTCCATCAAAACTGGACTGACATACCCTACTGACATGCCTTCGGAGGGAAGGTCCGGAATGCCTTGGGCGGGCCCATCGCTTTCGGCTTTGAACAGGAGACATCCCACGAAGAACTGGACCTATTGTACCGGCTTTCCCGCGCGGATCAAGCGAATTCGCGCGGTCTGGCCACCAGAAGATCCCCCTCCCGGACGACCCGGATGGCGAAATCGAAAGCATCCAGGCGGGCGCAGACGTCCAAGTCCGCGGCCGGATACTGGGGGCAGGCTCCGGAGGCGATCCGGCGGCCGGCCGAGGACTCCCGGACGCGGCGCACGATTTCCCCCGGTGCGGGCGGAGTCCCCCTGAGGAGCCCCTCCAGGTAGTCCCCCACGGCGTCGTCCCCCTCCTCGCTTCCCATGGAGGCGACCAGCGTCACCACGGGAGCCGGGGCCACCGCGCGGGCCGTCGCCCCCGCGATCGCGAGGCTGGACACAAAGAGTGCGTCGGCGCCCGAAGCCGCCACGGCGCAGCGCGTCCCGCTGCCGGTGCACTGGATGATTCTTCGCCCGCGAACGGCGTCCGTCGGGAACTCCGAGGGTGAATTGCCGTGGTCGAATCCGTCGACCTTGAATCCGCCGACCTCGCCCATCAGGAAGGCGTCCGGAAAGCGCCTCTTCAGGGCGAACGCCTCCTCCACGGAGTCGACGAGCAGGATGTCGCGCGCGCCCCCGGCGAAGGCGCACGCCGCGGTGGTGAAGGCGCGGAGCACGTCGATGACGACCGCGGTGCCCCGCGCGGAGCGGGCGCCCTCGAGATGCGCCGCGCGAAAAATTTCCATCGCGCCCCCTTGTAGCGTACCGGGGACTTCCCCGCAAGGCGGCCGCGCGCTACATTATGCGGCAGTGAAATTCCTGTTCATTTCGCGCGTCGGGCTCATCCACGATCTCGCCTGGGAAGTCATCAAGGAAGGCCACGAGGCGAAGTACTACATCCAGTCCCGGCCCGACAAGGACGTCGGCGACGGCTTCGTGCCCAAGGTCGAGGCGTGGGAGGATCACAAGGACTGGGCCGACGTCATCCTCTTCGACGATTCCGACTACGGCACGCTTCCGGAGCGGCTCCGCAAGGAGGGGAAGGCCGTCGTCGGCGGAACCGCCTACACGGACAAGCTCGAGGAGGACCGCGACTTCGGCCAGGAAGAGATGAAGGCCGCGGGGATGGCGATCCTGCCGAAGTGGGACTTCGAGAGCTTCGACGCCGCGATCGAGTTCGTGAAGAAAAACCCCGAGCGGTACGTCGTCAAGCCGAACGGGAAGGCCCAGAACGAGAAGGTCCTGTCGTTCGTGGGGCAGGAGGAGGACGGCCGCGACATCCTGACGATGCTGGAGCGCTACCGCGCGAGCTGGTCGACGCGCCTGAAGAGTTTCCAGGTGCAGAAGTACTGCCCGGGGGTCGAGGTGGCGGTGGGGGCCTTCTTCAACGGGAAGGACTTCGTGAAGCCGATCTTCGTGAACTTCGAGCACAAGCGGATGTTCAACGACGACATCGGGCCCTCGACGGGCGAGATGGGGACGAGCGGTTTCTGGACCGAGGACCCGCCGATTTTCCGGGACACGCTCGAGAAGATGAAGGAACGATTCGCCGCGTCCGGGTACGTCGGGTACATGGATCTCAACTGCATCGCGAACGGGCGGGGCGTCTTCCCGCTCGAGTTCACTCCGCGGTTCGGATACCCCACGATCAACCTCCAGATCGAGGGGGTGCTCTCCAACTGGGCCGAGCTTCTCGTCGCGCTCGCGAAGGGCGAGCCCTTCCCGCTCCGCACGAAGCGCGGATTCCAGGTCTGCGTCGTGGTCGCCGTCCCGCCCTTTCCGTACACGGATCCGGAGGCCTTCCGGAAATTCTCCGAGGACGCGGTCGTCATCTTCAAGAAGCCGATGACGGAGGGGGTCCATCCCTGCGACGTGAGGCTCGTGGACGGCGACTGGCGGCTCTGCGGGAATTCGGGGTACGCCCTCGTGGTGACGGGGTCGGGTTCGACGATGGAGGACGCCCGCAAGGAAGCCTACAACCGGGTGAGGAACATCCTGATCCCGAACATGTTCTACCGGACGGACATCGGCGAACGCTGGTCGCGCGACAGCGACCTCCTCATGACGTGGGGCATGCTGCAGCGATAAGGAAGCTTCAAGCTTCAAGCGGAATGGACGCGCCGACTCAAATCTCGGGGGGCGGGGTGGTCTCCGGCGGCCTTTTTTCCCGGCGATCGGGAGGTTCCCCCGCCTCGACGCCCATCGGCCCCCAGGTCATCGGCTTGGGGTAGGCCTGCAGGAGCGAGCGGCTCAGCCAGTTGAAGGCTTCCCGCGGGTCGTCGCAGATCTTGAAGAGATTCAGGTCCTTCGCGCTGATCGTGCCCCAGCGCACGAGCGCGTCCCAGTCCACGAACTCCCCCCAGAACTTCCGCCCGTAGAGGACGACGGGCAGCGGGCGCGTGATCTTCCGCGTCTGGATGAGCGTCAGCACCTCGAACAGCTCGTCCATCGTCCCGAATCCGCCGGGAAAGATCACGAGGGCCGCCGACATGTAGACGAACCAGAGCTTTCTCATGAAGAAGTAGTGGAATTCGAAGAGAAGCTCCGGCGTGATGAACGGATTGCCGGACTGCTCCATCGGGAGGCTGATCGTCAGGCCGATCGACTTGCCTCCCGCCCGTTCCGTCGCCCCCCGGTTCGCCGCCTCCATGATTCCCGGCCCGCCGCCCGAGCAGACCACGAAGCGGTTGCCTTGCTGAAGCGATTTCGCCCACACGGTGAGCAGGCGGGAGAGCTCCGCGGCGTCCTCGTAATACCGCGCCAGCCGCATCTCCATCTGGAGGCGCTCGAGGCTTTCGCGCACTTCCTTCGGCACCTTGTCGCGGTACTTGCGCCGCTCCGCCTGCGCCGTTTCGAGCTGGGTCTGGACCGACGCTACGGGGCGGGCCCGGGCCGAGCCAAACAGCACGATCGTTTCACGGACCTGCAGGCGCTGGAACCGCTGGAGGGGCTCGAGATACTCGCACATCATCCGGATGATGCGCGCGTCGCGGCTCTTCAGGAACGCGGGGTTCTCGTAGGCCTTGAGCGCGCGCTTCGGGGGGCGCCAGGGGAGGGATCCGCCCGGAGTTTTTTCCGCCATGGGTTCAGGATAGGGGTCCGCCGCTTGAAGCGGAAAACATTTTAGTTGTCAGACTTCAGACTTCAGTTGTCAGAAAGCCCCCTGATGGCCTTCTGAAGTCTGAAGTCTGATGACGGCCACTCATGGGGTATCGGTGTACTCTACGGCCGGATCGGGCGGAGGCGCGGGCGCCGTGTTCGTGAAACTGTAGGTGAAGGCGGGATTGTCGAGGAGGATCTGGGACCAGCAGGAGCGCGGCTGGGACGACTGGCTCAGGTGATTGTCCGTCCCGCACCACCTCAGCGGCGAAAAGGTCAGCTCCATCAGGCAGGCGTTGTCTTCAGGAAGGGTATTGTACTCGTCGATCAGGACGGGTCCCGGCGGCCACGACAGCACGAACGTGAAGTGGCCCAATTCGTGCAGAAACGTGGTGTTCGCGACGTTCGAGGGGAGCCCCATGAAGTGACCGTTGCGCCCCCCGGGCACGATGACGTACGAGATTCCGGGGCCGTTGAAGTCGGCGGGCGCCCATACAAGGATGTCCACCGCGGACAGGTCGAGCGACCCGTACTGGTTGCTCTTCGACCCCGGGTGCGTGTTGTCCATGAACCGCACCCGGCCGATCCGGACCTGGCCTTCCGTCACATTCCACAGGCCCTGGTTGGCCGTCACGACCTTCGCGTACATGGCCTGCATCGCCGACAGCGCGACATTCTCCGTCATGCCGATGTTGAGGGTCATCACGACGGGGGGCGTGCTCCCCTTGGGGGCGTACGAAATCTCGACCGCGGGCGCCACGACGGCATCGCCGCCGCCGCCATGGTGTCGTTTGCACGAAAGAGTGGTCGCGACCGCGAGGGCCGCGACTACCGCCAGGATCGGGCGCGGCTTCATGGCGTCAGGAGAATCCCGGCGGCGACTTCGCCTTCGGGGATCTCCACCTTCTTCCGGGCCAGGACCCGACCCTCCGGGTCCGTCGCCCGCGCCTCCGCAGGTCCCGGAGGCAGGCCCTCCCACCGGAAAGAGCCGTCCGCCCCCAGGGGGCGGCGATACGTCGCGCCCGCGGCTTCGACCACCAGCCAGGCCGCGCCTGATTCCGGGTCGATTCTCCCTTCAAGTCCTCCGGTCCGGCGCAGGACGACCGTCCATTCGCTCGACGGATCGGCCAGAGTGAGATGAGTGGGCGCGTAGCCCTCTTTCTGAATCCACAATGTGACCGGACGCGACTCGAGTCCTCCCAACCGGACCGCTCCCTGCGCGTCGCTTCGCGCCTCGACGAGATACGCTCCGCCTTGGCCGACCGAAACCTCGGCCCCGGCGAGGGGAAGGCCCTCGGATGTGACGACTCGTCCCCACGCCGCCAGGCCGGGGTCCAGGTCAATCCGATCCGGCGCGCCTTCCGGCGACGAAATGGACCTTTCGAACGGCCGGAAGCCGTCGGCCCGCACGAGCATCCGGAGCGGCCGGCCCGGGCAGAGCGCCTGGAGTCGGACCCGTCCCTCCGCATCCGTGAACCCTTCCCGCAGGGGGCGGCCGTCCAAGAACCATCCGGCTTCTGCCGGCATCCAGACCGAAACGCGGGCTCTGACCACCGGGGTATCGTTGGAAAGCACGCACGCGTTCAGTGGAACACCCGCCTCGAGGGCGATCATGACTTCGACTCCAGAGGGATCGGCGGGCACCTCCAGCGACGTGAACGCGGGAGCCAAGGTCTCCGAAATCGCGGCGAGGCGGCCGGGGCCGGCCGGAATTCCGGCAAGCTCAAAGCGGCCGTCGGTGCCGGTGGTGGCGCGCCAGACGGCGGGTGCGGTGATCAGCACGTCCCGGCGGCCGGGCAGGTTCGCAACGAAGGCCACGGAGGCGCCGGGCACGGCGACGCCCCCGAACAGCACCTGTCCCCGGATCGGGACCCCCTCGATCCCGCGCTCGGGATGTCCCCGGCTGGCGCCCGGGCTTTGAAAAACCAGCCCCCGTGGGCCGGAAACCCCCGGCCAGAGCGCCCCGGCGGCGGCGAAAAGCGCCGCCAATGCCAGGCCTCGCAGGATTGTTTTCATGATGGTAGATTACTCTCGCTTGATTTTACATCGCCCGGAACCCCGCCATGGGGTCGATTCCGCGACTCGTGGAGGATTCATGAAGCGCCCGGGGCTGTCGGCCCTCCTGGTGCTCGCCGTGGCGGCCGTGGGGGCCATGATCATCCTCGTGGCCTCGCTCGTGACCTCGGCGGGACCCGAAGTCCCGGTCCGCCTCAACCCCGAGGAACGAGATCCCCTGCTGCGGGTCGCGGGCAAGGAAATCACCCGCTTCCATCTGAACCTCGCCCGGCAGCACCAGAAGCTCCGCGGCGGGTACCAGATGCCCGACTTCGGCCTCATCCGCGAAATGCTCGAACGGGCGGCGGGGGAGGAGATCCTGCGGAAGTACGGCCGCGCCCTCACGCCGCAGGATATCGTCGCTGAAAGGGCCCGGATGGAGCGGGACAGCCGGGACCGCGAGACGCAGCGCAAGGTCATTCACCTCCTGGACCAGTACCCAGGCATGTTCGAGATGCTCGTGGTCCGGCCGGCGCTGGTGAACAACCGGCTTCACGATCTGCAGGTGCACGACCGGACGATCCAGAAGGAGGCGTTCGAAAAGGCCGAGGCGGGTCTCAAGGAGGCGCTCCGCGACGCGGATTACTTCCGGCGGATGAAGCAGGAAGCCCCCGAACGCTATGCCCGGATCGATTCACGGGTGGCCCCCGGCCCCGAGAACGGGCCGCCGCAGCCTCCCGAGATGAGGGAACAGCACAACAAGGCCGTGATGGACTGGACGAGCCAGTACCTCAGCCGGGTGTCTCCGGGAGAAATCAAGCCGGAGCCGCTCGACTCCGGCGGGGCCATGCTCGTCCTCAGGATGATCGAGCGCGACGAGTCGCACGTCGTCTACGAGCAGGTCGCCTTTCCCAAGATCGGATTCGACGCGTGGCTCGACTCCGAGCTGAAAGGGATCAAGGCCGAAGTGGTCGACCCGGCGATCCGGGGGGAGTTGAAGCAGGGATTGAAGGACAGCCCGTACGGGCGCTGGCTGTTCCCCGACTGACGCAGCGCGGCGGAGCCCGAATGAAACCCGTCGTCGTCATCGACGTCGTCGGCCTGACCCCGGCCCTGATGGGGGAGGCGACCCCCCGCCTGAATGCGCTCGCTTCCGGATTTCGCGCGACCCTCGGCCCCGCCTTCCCGGCCGTCACCTGCCCCGCCCAGGCCACCTACCTGACCGGCCTCGCGCCGCGCGACCACGGCATCATCGCGAATGGATGGTACTTCCGGGACCTGTCGGAGATCTTCTTCTGGCGCCAGTCGGCGCGGCTCGTCTCGGGTGAAACGGTCTGGCAGGCGGGGCGGGCCCGCGATCGCGGCTTCACCTGCGCCCAGCTTTTCTGGTGGTTCAACATGTACTGCGGGGCCGACTGGGCCGTCACGCCCCGGCCGGCTTACCTCGCGGACGGGCGGAAGGTCCCGGACATCTACGCCGAACCCTCCGACATCCGCACGGCGCTCAACACCCGGCTCGGCCGCTTCCCCCTTTTCAATTTCTGGGGCCCGGCGGCGGGGATCGAATCGACGCGATGGATCGCCTCGGCCGCCGTGGAAATCATTCGCTCGAAGAAGCCGACGCTCACCTTTGTCTACCTGCCCCACCTCGACTACGACCTGCAGCGCCTCGGCCCCGGGCATCTGGAAATTCCGAACCGGGTCCGCGAAGTCGACGCCGAGGCGGGTCGCGTGGCGGAGGCGGCTCGATCGATCGGCGCGGAGGTCCTCGTGCTGTCGGAATACGGCATGGCGCCCGTCTCCGGGGCGGTCCATCTGAACCGCGAGCTTCGGGAACGCGGTTTCCTCAGGGTCCAGCGCGTTCTCGACCGGTGGGAGCTTCTCGACCCCGGGGCGTCGCGCGCCTTCGCCGTGGCGGACCACCAGGTGGCGCATGTCTACGTGCGCGATCCCGGGGATCTGTCCGAAGTGAAGGCATTGCTCGAGCGCACGCCGGGGGTCGCGCGGGTCCTCGACGAGGCCGGCAAGAAAGAGCTGGGGATCGATCATCCGCGCTCGGGGGAACTCGTCGCCCTCGCCGCCCCCGACCGATGGTTCACCTATTACTACTGGCTCGACGACCGTCTCGCTCCCGACTTCGCCCGGACGGTGGACATCCATCGCAAGCCGGGATACGACCCCGCGGAGCTCTTCCTCGATCCGGCCATTCGCGGCGCGCGCCTGAAGATCGCCTGGAAGCTATTGAAGAAAGCGCTCGGCTTCCGCACGCTGATGGACGTCATTCCCCTCGACGCGTCGCTGGTCCGGGGATCGCACGGCCTGCCTCCGCCGCGCGAGGAGGACGGCCCGGTGCTGCTCTCGACGTCGACGGTCGGTGCCGCCGACCGCGTTCGACCCACCGACGTCAAATCTCTCATCTTGAGGACCATCTTTGGCGCCTAGCTGAGAACTGATTACCGTCTTCGCTCTTCTGAAGTCTGATGTCTGATGTCTGAAGTCTGTCCCCAAGCCAAAAAAAAAGAGCCGGCCCCCGAAGGGCCGGCTCCCGGTGTTGCCGTGAATCGCAGGCTCTCGCACCGCCGACGGCGACGACCCTGCTTACAGGTCGCCCTTGAAAACCGGCGGCGTCGCAGGCGAGAGCACGCCTGCTCTCACCTGGAGAGCCTCCGACGCGTACTTTCACCACAGATCAATGGACCACCTCCTTCCCCCCCGGGGGCGATCGCCGCGGGTACGTTCACGCCGCCCCTCTGCGGCGCAAACGGCGTATCTTGAGCCCTACGGGGTAGCAGCCCCATCCTACGGATGGGGGGTCGCGAGTCAATAGTCTCAAGTCAAAAGTCGAAGACAGGAAGTCACGAGTCACGAGTAAATTCAGGGGACGGAAGGCATGCAACTCGAAACGCGGGACCGGCGACGCGTGACTTATTGTTTCCGACTTTCGACGGGCCACCCTCGACCTGCGACCCCCGCGCCGAAGGTCACTTCGGCGCGGCGACCACGCAGCGGAATCCGAGGTACTTCTGGGAGGAATTGTTCGGGGCCTCGGGGAGGCGTTCCCACAGGCGGCAGAGCTGCTTTTCGAGGAACGAGCCGCCCTTCACGACCCGGTGGGCGCCGGTCTTCTCGTCCCAGAAGTCGCTCGTCCACTCGGTGACGTTGCCGGACATGTCGAGACAGCCGTACGGGCTCGCGCCGTCGGGAAAGAACCCGACGGGGGCGGTCCGCTCGAATCCGTCGATCGAAGCCTGCGAATCGCCCCAGTTCAGCCGCTTCTCGTCCTGGGCCCAGTCGTCGCCCCAGGGGTAGGTCCGTCCGTTCGTGCCGCGCGCGGCTTTCTCCCATTCCAGCTCGGTCGGCAGGCGCTTGCCCGCCCACGCGGCGTAGGCGAAGGCGTCGTAATAATCGACCCCCACCACCGGCTTGTCGGCGTCGAGCAGGTCCTGGTTGTCCGTCCGCTTCCAGAACGTCGGGGTGTGGTCCTTGGCGCGCCCCTCGGCCTTGTCGCACTTCGAGTGGTCCCCGGTGCGCCGGTTCCAGTCCAGGAAGACCTGGTAGCGCTCGTTGGTCACCTCGCACCGGTCGATGAAGAACGCGGGGAGCCGCTCCCGGCGCTGGTGGGCCTGCTTGGGAACCCATTGGGCCTCCGGCACGCCGTAGAGGAATTCCCCGGCCGGGACCTCCACCATCCCGAGATCCGCCAGTCCGATCCGGAGCGTCCGCTCCTCCCCGGGCTCGAGCTCCACCAGCTTCTCCACGCCCAGCACGCGGACCTGGTGGCGTCCCGATTCCAGGACCGCGGGCTGCGCCTTCAACAGCGCGCTGTCGATCAGCACGTCCGCGCCCGCGATGTCGCAGGTCACCGTGAGTTTCGCCGGGGGGACTTTCCGGAGGGCCGTCTTGACCGCGACGGTCTGGTCGCCGCTCACGATCTCGAACGGCAGCGATTCCCGGTGATGTCCGTCGAGGATCAGCTCCGCGTTGTGGGGGCCCCCTTCGAGACGGTACCCGAGGGGGGTGACGCCCACATCCTGGCCGTCGAGGAGGACGCGGGCGCCCTTCGGCTCGCTGTCGAAGTGGGCCGTTCCCTGGACCCGGGCCAGCGTGTACCCGTTGTCCTGGCGGCTCTCGACCTTGATCGGCTGCTCCAGGACGCCGTAGTACTTCAGTTCGAGCCGGAGCCGGTACGTGCCGGTGGCGAGGCGCAGCTTCACCGGCGCGGTTCCCTTGTTTTCCTCGTTGAGGAACACCGTGGCGCCCGCGGGATGGGAGACGATCTCCACGAGGTGGAATTCGCCGACCATGCCCTCCGCCGACTTCCCCGCGGCCACGAGCTGGACGTTCTTCTCCAGCGGCTCATCGGCGCGGACGATCACGTCGAATTCCTGGTCGCGGTATCCCTCGCGGGAGAGTCGGACCCGATGGGGGCCGGCCTCGAGGCCCTTCATCCCCCACGGAGTGACGCCCACGGCCATGCCGTCGAGGCAGACGACGGCGTCCTTCACGTCCCCCGTCGCGATCCGCAGGGATCCCCTCTGCCGCGCCAGCTCCGCCCGCACGAGCAGGCCGGGCCGGTCGGCTTCGACGACCCCGAGGAGCGCGGGCGGCTTTTCGCGGACGTTGATCACGGCGAAGAGGCGGCGGCCCTCCTGGGTCCTCGGCTCCAGCCGGAGATGAACGGGCTCGTGGAATTCCCGGGCGACACGGACCTCGTGCGGCGCGAAGGGAAGCGTCAGGGGGATCGATTTCCCGATCCGGTCGCCTCCCACCGTGATCTCCGCATCATCCGGCACGGTCTCGATCCGGAGCGGGGCGGAGAGCCCGCCGGCCAGGATCGGTCTCTCCCGATTTTGCGAGGCGAGGTCGCGCGCGTGGGTCTTGAAGTAGACCACCGACGACAAGCCGAAGAGCGCGACCGCCGTACCCAGCAGGGCCCATTCGAAGAGCCTCTTGACGCCGCGCCCGTCGGGCTTCACGGGGATGGCCTTGATCTCAGGGGGAGGAGTGACCGGCTTGAGCTCCCCGGCGGGAGCGCCGGCGGCCACCAGGCGGAGCAGGAACCGCTCCTTGGCCCTCAGCAGCTCCTTGATCATCTCCTCGGCGTCCCGGTACCGGTGGTCCCGGTCCAGGGAGAGGGCCCGCTTGCAGATCTGGTCGAGCTCGGGGCTGATGACGGGATTCAGTTCGCTCGGCATGTCCATGCCCAGCGGAAGTTCCCCCGTGAGCATTTCGTAAAGGACGACGCCGACGGAATAGATGTCCGTGCGGCGATCCTGGTCGCGGCCCTGGATCATCTGCTCCGGGGCCATGTAGAAGAGCGTGCCGGAAAGCTGGCGGACGCCGCTCGTGTAGGACGCGGTGGACATCGCCATGTCCTGCTGCGCCTTCTCCGGGAAGACGCCCAGGCCCAGGTCCGTGATCTTCACGTAGTGCATCAGCGCCTTTTGATCGGCCGTGATGCGAACCTTCCGCTTCTCGACGAGGATGTTCTCGGGCTTGATGTCCTTGTGGACGATGCCCTTCCCGTGGGCATAGGCGAGGGCCTCGAGGACCTGCACGGCGATGTCGATGGCATAGGGCGGCGGCAGGATCCCCTCGGAGGCCATGAACTCGCGCAGGTTCTTCCCCTCGACGAACTCCATGATGAAGTAGGGGGGATTGTGATTGGTGTCGAGCCCGATCGTCCGCACGATGTTGGGGTGGTCGAGCTGGTGCTGGAACACCGCCTCGCGGCGGATCAGGTCCATCGATTCGGGGGAGGAAGGTATCTTGATCGCGACGAACTTGCCCGGGATCTGGCGGTGCTCCGCCTTCCAGACTTCACCGAAACCGCCCTGGCCGAGCTTCGACGTGAGGACGTATTCCGAGATCCGGTCGCCCCGGCCGACGGTGCCATTCCCCATGAAGTGCGCCCGACCCGAAATTGCTTCCCCGCCCCTAGTACTATACCCCCCGAACCGACTCGAACTTCATCCAACCCGGCGTCGTTGACGAAGGGTCGATCCCGCGTACAATGGCCCCGTCAATAGAATGACGCCGACACCCCCCTCGATCATTCCGGAATACCGATGAAAACGCGCGGAAGCCGGGCCGCCTTTCGCCGCGCCCTCCGATCCATTCCCGGCGGGGTGAACAGTCCGGTGCGGGCCTTCCGGGCCGTGGGGGGCGATCCTCTCTTCATACGCCGCGCCTCGGGGGCGTGGCTCGAGGACCTTGACGGGAACCGGTATCTCGATTTCGTCGGCTCCTGGGGCCCGCTTATCCTGGGCCACTCCCATCCGGAAATTGTCGCGGCCGTGACGGCCGCCGCGCGGCGTGGGACCACGTTCGGAGCGCCCACGGAAGGCGAGACGGAACTGGCGGAACTGATCAAATCGGCGATACCCGCCATCAAGCTCCTGCGCCTCGTCAGCTCCGGGACCGAGGCCTGCATGAGCGCCCTCCGCCTCGCCCGGGCATTCACGAAACGGCGGGGGGTCATCAAGTTCGAGGGGTGCTATCACGGTCACGCCGATCCCTTCCTGGTGAAGGCGGGATCGGGCGCCGCCACGTTCGGAATCCCCACGAGCCCCGGCGTCGAGGCGGATCACACGATCGTCCTGCCGTACAACGATCCGGCCGCGTTCTCGCGGGCCATGAAGCGCTCGTGGCGGAAGATCGCGGCGGTCATCGTCGAGCCCGTGGCGGGCAACATGGGAGTCGTCCCGCCCTTGATGGGCTTCCTGGAGACGCTCCGCGAGGAGACGCGCCGTCATGGAGCGCTCCTGATCTTCGACGAGGTGATCACCGGATTCCGCGTGGCGTGGGGCGGAGCTCAGACGGTCGCGGGAATCGAGCCGGATCTCACGACGCTCGGAAAAATCATCGGCGGCGGACTTCCGCTGGCGGCCTACGGCGGGCGCCGGGACGTCATGAGCCTTCTGGCGCCGGCGGGACCCGTGTACCAGGCGGGGACCCTCTCCGGGAATCCCCTCGCGGTGGCGGCGGGGCTGGCCCAGCTGCGGAGGCTCAAGGCCGATCCGCGGATTTACGACCGCCTGGACCGCCTTGCCGCGGAACTTGAACGGCCGTTCAAGAAGTTCCCCGTGACCGTGAATCGCGTCGGATCAATGATGACAGCGTTCTTCGCTTCCGGGCCGGTGACGGACTGGAAATCGGCCTCACGATCCGACACCGCCGCCTACGGACGATTCTTCCGACGTATGCTCGCGTCCGGGATCTACCTTCCTCCCTCCCAGTTCGAGGCGATGTTCGTGGGCGCGGCCCATTCCGGTCGCGACATCGACCGCGCCGGCCGGGCGGCGCGGGTCGCCCTCTGACCTTGGGCAAGAAATCAGACCTCTGACATCAGACTTCAGTAGCTGACTGCTGACTGCTGAGTTCAACTGAAGTCTGATGTCCGAAGTCTGATAACTGTACAATGGCCGCCCTCATGGACCCCGCGCGGAAACTCTGGATCGAGACCTA
>DASXTT010000070.1:0-1983 GCA_036505255.1 Planctomycetota bacterium
GCATCCTTGACCGACCTTGGCGGGGCCAGTAGCCTTGCCGGACCCATGAAAATCGGCGTTCCGCGCGAGACCGCGCCCGGAGAGCGGCGCGTCGCGCTCGTGCCCGAGACCGCGGCCCGCCTCGCGAAGCGCGGCCTCGAAATCGTCTTCGAACCCGGGTGCGGCGACTCCGCGTTCTATCCCGACGCCGACTACGCCAAGGCGGGGGCGAAGGCCGGCGATCCCTTCGAGGCCGACGTCCTCCTCAAGGTCGCGAAACCGGCGCCGGCGGAGGCGTCGAAGCTCCGCGAGGGCGCGACCCTCATCTCGTTCCTCTATCCGCTCTTCAATCCCGACCTCGTGAAGAAGATCGCCGCGCGGAAGGCGAGCGCCGTGGCCATCGACATGCTGCCGCGCACGACGATCGCCCAGTCGATGGACGCGCTCTCGTCGCAGGCGAATCTCGCGGGCTACAAGGCGGTCGTCATCGCGGCGGAACGGCTGCCGCGCTTCTTCCCGATGCTCATGACCGCGGCGGGGACGATCACCCCGGCGCGCGTCCTCGTGATGGGCGCGGGCGTCGCGGGCCTCCAGGCCATCGGGACCGCGAAGCGGCTCGGCGCCGTGGTCGAGGCGACCGACGTCCGCCCCGAGACGAAGGAGCAGGTGGAGAGCCTCGGCGGAAAGTTCCTCGAGGTCACCGGGGTCCAGGTCAAGGCGGGCGCGGGCGGCTACGCGGCCGAGCAGTCGGAGGAGTACAAGCGGAAGCAGGCGGAGCTCATCGCGGACCGCATCGGGAAGGCGGACGTCGTCATCACGACGGCGCTCATCCCCGGGCGGAAGGCGCCGATCCTCGTGACCGACGCGCAGGTCCGGTCGATGCGGCCGGGGTCGGTGATCGTCGACCTCGCGGCGGAGCAGGGAGGCAACGTCGAGGGGACCGTCTCGGGCCAGGAGGTCGAGCGCCACGGCGTCCGCCTCGTGGGCCACCCGAACCTGCCGAGCACGATGGCGACCCACGCGAGCCAGCTCTACGCGCGCAACCTCGAGAAGCTCCTCCTCCACCTGCTGAACAAGGAGGCGACCGCGTTCAAGTGGGACCTCGCCGAGGAGATCGCCAAGGGGTGCGTGATCGTCCACCAGGGCCAGGTCGTCCATCCGAAGGTGAAGGAAGCGGTGGAAAAAGCCGGAGGTTCCGCATGAGCACGGCGCTCCTGTTGGGGCTGTACGTTTTCATGCTCGCGGTCTTCCTCGGGTACCAGATCATCTCGAAGGTCCCGCCGCTCCTGCACACGCCCCTCATGGCGTTCACGAACGCGATCTCGGGCATCTCGCTCGTCGCGTCGCTCGTGGCGGCGGGGCGCGAGATGGTGGACACGGCCTCGATCCTCGGCTGCGTGGCCGTCACCTGCGCCACGATCAACGTCGTCGGCGGATTCCTCATCACGGACCGGATGCTCAAGATGTTCCGAAAGAAACCGGGCGCCAAGCCGTGAACTTCGCCCTGATCGCCCAGGCCGCCGGGACTCACGCGGAGCCCTCCGCTTCGAGCACCGCGCTCGTCCAGGTCGCCTACCTGGTGGCGTCGTTCCTCTTCCTGCTCGGACTGCGGGGCCTGACCCATCCGGACACGGCGCGGCGCGGCACCATCATGGCCGCCGTGGGAATGCTCATCGCCGTGGTGGGGACCCTCCTTCACCAGGGGATGCGCTTCGAGCTGATCGCCCTCGGCCTCGTCGTCGGAACGATCATCGGGATCCCGATGGGCCTCAAGATCCCGATGACGAAGATGCCCGAGCGGATCGCGCTCTCGCACTCGTTCGGCGGCCTCGCCGTGGCCCTCGTCGGCGTGGTCGAGTACATGCGCCACGAGGGAAAGCTGGAGGGCTTCCACCTGGCGGCGGCGGCCTTCGAGGTGCTGCTCGGCGCGCTGACCTTCACCGGCAGCCTCATGGCCTTCGGAAAATTGCAGGGCATCCTTCCGGGCAAGCCCACGACGTTTCC
>DASXTT010000071.1:0-5027 GCA_036505255.1 Planctomycetota bacterium
GCGCCGGTTCGACGGGCGGCGGAGGTTTTGCCTGGGGAGCGGCGTTGACCTTCTCGGAAGGCTTGCTCACCGAGGGCATTTCCCGGCGAAGGAGGAAGACGAATACAAGGAGGACGGCGAAACCCGCGGCCAGTGTCAGGAGTTTATAGGCGCTACCCATGGTTCCTTCTCCCGTGGCTCCTCTTCCGGGAACGACGCTCGCCTTGGAAGGTTGGGTCGCGACGCGCACCCTCATCGGTGGCTGCGACGAAATTCGTGAAAGGTTACTCCCGCTGATCCTTGAGCGCCGCGCGCAGCCGCTGAACCGCGCTGAAGATGCGCGACTTCACGGTGCCCGCGAGAATACTTAGGTCATCAGTGGTCACTTGGGGGGCTTGCCGACCCCCCCGATGTGGTAGTTGGTCCCCTCATTGCTGTGGTAGCGCACGGGTTCGATCTCCTCGTTCCTCATATGCTCGTTGAAAAGCGCCAGCTCCTGGTAGGAGAGGACCTTGAGATAGTCGTTGTTGTGCGTCAGGCGCACATCCTCCCGAATTCGTCGCCATTCCTTGAGGGCGGCCTTCGTGCCGTCATGAATCAGCTCCTCCATTTTCTTGTCCAGCCCGGCCAGGCCGCCGGCGCTGTCGGATATGGCACGCGCCGCCGCCAATTGCTCGGCCTTGAAGAGCTTGTTCAGGGCCTCGCTCCGTTCGGTATCCAATCCCAGCACCTGCACCATCTTTCGGAATACCGCGGTTTCGTAGTCCTCGCCCCATAGCTTGTGTTCCTTGCACTGCTTGTAGAACTCTTCCCATGTAGGCGCCTTGAGAATTTCGTTGAAATCTGGCTTCTTGGGACGGCCCAGCTGGAGGCGCTCCTCGTCGGTCGCCTGCGTGCCACTCGCCTTCACGATATCATCCTTGGGTTGCGCAGGCGGTGTCGGCGTCTCCAAAGACTCCACGGAGGCGATGCGTTTCGCGGTATCTGGGGCAGGTGACTGGGTTTTGGAGTCCGGTACCTGGCTGTGAGAGACGGGAGGGACCTTAGGCGGTACGGCGGAGGGACGCGCTTCCCGACGCCACAGCAGAGTCGCCGCGACGCCGATCACGAATCCGATCGACACCATCAGGATCGACTTGCCGACATTCCCCATGGCCGCACTCCCAATGGGGATTGTACGCCGGGAATGCTGCCGAGTTCGGATGTGGTCGGAAGCTGCAAGCTGGAAACGGGTAGCTCAGGTCCTCTGATCCTTGAGCGCCGCCCTCAGCCGCTGCACCGCGCTGAAGATGCGCGACTTCACGGTGCCCACGGGGATGCCGAGCACTTCCGAAATCTCCGCGTACTTCAGCCCGTTGTACTCCGAGAGCACGAGGCAGAGCCGCTCGCCCTCCGGCAGCGCCTCGACGGCCCGCTTCACCGCCTTCTGCACCTCGGAGCGTTCCAGAGGCTCCGTGGGCGAATCGCCCACGGGACGGTCCGCCTCCCCGAGCGCCGACTCCCGCTTCTTCGCGGACTGGTTGATCCACAGGTTCGAGGCGATCCGGAAGAGGTACGTCGTCACCTTGGCCGTCGGTTCGTACTGCTCCCGCGCCCGCCAGACGCGCAGGAAGACCTCCTGGACGAGGTCGTCCACGAGCGAGCGGTTCCAGCACATCCGGTAGAGGAAATTCGCCAGGGGCTTCTGGTAGAGCTCGTACAGCTCCCGGAACGCCTCGGCGGATCCCCCCCGGACGGCCAGCATCAATTCTGTTTCGTGGTCGGCCATTGGGTGGTCGTTCGTGGCAGTTTTCAGACTTCCGACATCAGACATCAGGGGACATCGGAGGGTTGTACGGCTGAGGCCGCCGGCTTGACAATCGTTTTCCTTCCGTCCATCCTTCGGGCTCAACGAGCGTTCAACAAAGGGGGCCGGATGGGCGCCAAGGACCACGCCGACCGCGCGGAGAAGGAAATCACCTCCGCCCGGTGCGTCGTACTCACCGTCAGCGACACGCGGACGGTCGAGACGGACGAGTCGGGCCGGAAGGCCGCCGACATCCTGGCCGCGGCGGGCCATACCGTGGCGGACCGGCGGATCGTGCCGAACGACCGCGCGGCGATCGCCGACGCCGTCCGTGCGGCTCTGGCCGCGGGCGTCGACCTGGTCGTCGCCGTCGGCGGCACCGGCGTGTCCCGGCGCGACGTCACGGTCGAGGCAATCCGAGGCCTGCTGGAAAAGGAGCTTCCCGGGTTCGGGGAGATGTTCCGGATGATGACCGCGAAGGAAATCGGCACCGCGGCGATCCTGACGCGCGCGACGCTCGGCGCGACGTCGGACGGCAAACTCGTCGTCGCCACGCCGGGCTCGACCGCCGGGGTCCGGCTCGCCCTCGAGGACATCCTCGTGCCCCAACTTAAACACCTGCTCTGGGAACTCCGCAAGTAGTCATGATCGCCCGCTGCGTCGCCTGGTTTCGCGCGCGAGGTTGGGGAACGAAGGTCCTCCTTGTGGGCGCGGCGGGAATCCTCGGCCTCCTCGGCCTGTACATTTCGGCGCGCACCGTCCAATACGCGGGCGCCTCCCGCACGCCCGCCGGACTCTTCGTGCCGGAGGACGCCGACATCGTCGTCCGGATCGCCGACGGCGCGGGCCGGTGGCGCGACCTCCAGAAAACCGAGCTCTGGCGGAGCTTCACGCGCCGGCTCCAGAAGGACGCCGGAGTCCGCGTCACGCTCAACGAGATCCTCGGGTCGTTCGGGGCTCCCACCCTCGACGATCTCGAGGACCGCCGCTGGCTCGACCGCAATCCGCTGATGCGCGAGGAGTCGCTCGTCCGTTTCGCGGGGCGCGATCTCGCGATCGCCGTGACCCAGGAGAAATTCTGTGTCGCGACACGCATCGGGCCCTGGGACTTCATGCTTCTTCCCGGCCTTCAGCTCTTCCCCGGCTTGGCCGGCGCGGAGCGGGCGGAGGCGGGGGGCGCGCCGATGCTCCGGCGGGGAAAGCTCTATATCGCGGTCCAGGGAGCCGTCGTGGTGGTCTCCAACGACCCCGCCACGCTTGCCTCGGCGCTCAAGCGGCGCGGAACGGCCATGGTGCCGGCGGGATTGCTGCGGGCCTCGCTGAAGGCGGAGCCCTTCCGGGCCGCGCTGCGGGGTTTTCCGACCGGCGGCCTGCTGGCGTTCACGGACATGGAAAAATGCGGACGAATCGAAATCGACCTCGAGGTCTCCGGGGCGGACCTCGTCGTCCGGGCGACGGGGGAGGGACTGGATCCGATCCGGCCCGAGCCCGCGCCGGTCGACACGGTCCGGATGATTCCTGCGAACGGCCTCGGCGCCATCGTCACCAACGTCGAGTCGGGTCCCTATTGGGAATGGCTCCGGCGGGTCACGGACCGGCGGGCGCGCGGGGGGACGCCGGTCGAACAGTTCGCCCGGGAAAATTTCCGCGACCTGGTCGAGATTCTCACCGCGAACCGGTTCGCCGAGGAGGTCCTTCCCAAGCTGGACGGGCCCGTCTCGGTACTTTTCGGCGCCAGCCAGGGGGAGAACGGCCGGACGTACGCCGCGGCGGCCCTCTATCTGCGTTCGTCGAGGTCCCGCGAGGCGGCGGAATCGCTCCAGGGGATCATCGACAAGGCGACGGACAGGAACCGCGACAACTTCCGCCCGGCCGACAGCGAGGTGGGCGGAGTCCGCGTCCGGAGCTACAGCTACCATCCCGACGTGCTCGGCTGGAACAACTACCTGGGCGCCTGCTACGCGGTCACCGGTGACGCCCTGATCCTCGCGAACAACCTGGGATTCCTCACGGACGCGCTGAGGTGTCTGGCGAACCAGGACCCCTCGATGGCCGTCCAGCTTCACTACGAGCAGGCCATGCGCCGGCTCCAGCAGCTCGGCATGCGCCGGGTGATGGCGGCGGGGGCCGCGGAGAGTTTCTTCCTGTACGGGCCCGCGATCCGCCAGGGTCTCGAGGGGTTCTACGACACGGTGGCCTCGAGGGCGATCGACACGCCGCACTACCGGATCAAGCTCCGGCAGGATCTCGAAACGCGGGCGTCGCGGGAAGGTCAGCCGCTCGGGGCGCGCGCGCTCGACGAGCAGGTCGACCGCGTCCTGCGCGAGCGGATCCGGGAGACGGAGGACAAGCTGCGCGCCCGGGCCCGGATACTCGACTACCTGAAGTGGATCGCCTTTCAGGCGGAGTCGGTCCCCGGTGGAATGAAACTGGATCTGGCGATCGAGCTGAAGTAGGGCTACTTGAACAACGACCCCTGCGGCGGCGCCGCGGCGGTCGCGCCCAGGTGGGCCACGGCCCGCGGACTCGCCTTGCGTCCCCGAGACGTGCGCAGGAGCAGGCCCTGCTGGAGCAGGTAGGGCTCGTACACCTCCTCGATCGTGTCCTCCTGCTCTCCGACGGCGGCCGCGATCGTCTTCAATCCCACCGGCTCCGGCTGGCCGCAAAGCACCCTGAGGATCTTCCGGTCGATCTCCTCGAGGCCGAGCGCGTCCACGCCGAGCATCGCAAGGCCCTCCTCCGCGAGCCGGATCGAGATGGCCTTCGCCCCCCGGACCTGGGCGACGTCGCGGACGCGGCGCAGGTGATTGTTCGCGATACGAGGCGTCCCCCGGGAGCGGTCGCCGATCATCCGGCAGGCGTCCGCGTCGAGGCCGACCGAGAGGAGCCGCGCGGAGCGCGTCAGGATCTTCACGAGATCGTCGACGGGGTAGAAGTCGAGCTTCTCGCGGATCTTGAACCGGTCGTGGAAAGGTTTCGAGAGGAGCCCCTCGCGCGTCGTGGCGCCCACGAGCGTGAACCGCTTCAGCGGCAGGTTGATCGTGCGGCCGTTGGGTCCCGACTCGACGGGAATCGAGATGAAGAACTGCTCCATCGCGGAGTAGAGGTACTCCTCGACGTCGGCCATGATGCGGTGGATCTCGTCGATGAAAAGGACGTCGCCTGTCTGGAGTTTCGTGAGCATCCCGGCCAGGTCGCCGGGCCGCTTGAGGACGGGACCGCTCGTGACATGAAGGCGCGCCTTCATCTCGTGGGCGATGAT
>DASXTT010000072.1:0-8094 GCA_036505255.1 Planctomycetota bacterium
TCCGCCTTGCGAAGGTAGAGGAGGGCCGAGGAGTAGTCCTCGCGTTTCATCAGGAGGTTGCCGAACTCGACGATTTCCATCGCGAACGCCCGGCGTACCTCGACTTCCGCGATCAGGAGATTGGCCTTGGCTTTTTCGAGGACCCTTTCCTTGACGTTCTCCTGCGCGGCCAGCGACAGCCGGGCCTGCAGCCTTCCGTCGAATTCGGCCACATCCTTGTTGAGCAGTTCACGGGTGCGCCGGATGGCCTCCCCCCGGTCCTCCGCGAATCGCAACTCGGGGGCCTTCCGGTCCCGCCGGTACCGGGCCAGATCTTCTTCCACCACCGTCTTCTCGGAGGCCAGGCTCTCGGTGACCGCGAGCTGCCGGAGGATGAGAACCAGGGCCAGGACGGACGCCGCGGCCGCCGAAATGGAGGCGATCGTCACGGTGCGGCGGTGCCTCCTCCACCATTTCACGAGGACGCGCTGGGAAATGGGCGGGGTCGCGTGGATCGGCGAGCCGCCCAGCCAGCGGTCGAGGTCCTCCGCCATCGCCGCGCAGGAGGCGTACCGGTTCGCGGGCTCCTTGTCCATCGCCTTGAGGATGATGGTCTGGAGCGGCCGGTCGATCGACGCATTCAGCTCCATCGGGGGCTTGGGATCCTCGTGGAGGATCTTCTGGACCACGAGCTCCGGCGTGTTCTCCCAGTAGGGCACGCGCCCCGTGCAGAGGTTGTAGAGCGTGGCGCCGAGCGAGTAGACGTCGGTCCGGCGGTCGAGCTTGTTGCGCTCGCCCCGCGCCTGCTCCGGCGACATGAAGTTCGGCGTCCCGAGGGTCGTGCCGGACAGGGTCACGCGCACGGCGCGGTCGCGCAGGGCCAGGCCGAAGTCGGTCAAGTAGACCTTGTTGGCAAGGTCGACGAGGATGTTGCCGGGCTTCACGTCCCGGTGGACGATCCCCTTGTCGTGGGCCGAATCCAGGGCCTGCGCGATGTCCCGGACCCACGCCGCGGTCCGCCGCAGGTCCTGCTTGCATTCGTTGACCATGCGGTCGAGCCCGCGGCCGTCGATGAACTGCATCGCGTAGAAATGGTGGCCGCCCGACTCGCCGACGCCGTGGACCCGCACGATGTTCGGGTGATCCAGCTTCTGGAGGGCCTCGATTTCGCTGTAGAAGCGCGAGAGGTTGGATTTGTCGAGGGCGGACCCGGGCTTGAGGACCTTGATGGCCACGCGGGTCCCCGTCCGGAGGTCCTCGGCTTCGTACACGACGGCCATGCCTCCCCGGCCGACCTCCCGGTTCACCCGGTAGGCGCCGAGCTGGGGCGGAACTTCCGCGACGTGCGTGCTGGAGATCGAGGAGACCGGGCCCGCGGGGGTCGCGGCGTTTTCGGGGGAGAACATCGCCGCGACCGTGACGAACCGCGACATGAGCTTGTCGGAGGCCCCGGCGGAAAACTCCTCGTGGCAGTCCGGGCAGCTCACCGCGTCCTCGTGGCCGTTCCGGGGCTCCGTCCGCAGGCAGATCGGGCAGATCAGGATCTTCGTGCGCAGGTACTGGCGCAGCTCGGAGGCCTGCGGATGGGTGATGGCGCTCCGCTTGACGAGAAGCTCCAGCATGTCGAAGTCGAAGCCGTGGAGCCGGATGTCCTCGAGCGTGGCGCGGACTTCGCGGATGGCCCCGTCGGTGGCGTAGCCCTTCTCGAGGATGCGCCGGGTGAAAATCTCCTCGATGCGCTCGCTGATCTTCCGCTGGTGCTCGTGGAGGAGGCGGGTCAGGGCGCCGCCGGTGAGGATGCCCGATTCGAGGAGGATCGCTCCGTAGGGCTTGCGACCTCCGGACTTGGCAAAGGCCTGGGAGACCGTCTCGAACTGCGCCGGCGAGATCAGCTTGGTGCGCAGGGCGAGCTTGGCGACCAGGGTTCCGACGTCGTCCATGGATCCTTTCCGGGCCTCGAGGGGCAGACCTTCTCCGGTTCCCCCCCGGGGGCTTATCGGCAATTTAGAATTATAACCGACACAGAATTAATGGGGGGAAGCTTTCCGCTTTCAGCCCTCCGCTTTCAGCTCGAACCCTCCGGCGGGGGGCGGAAGGCGGATGGCCGAGAGCGGTCGGCGCGCAACCCACAATCGCCCGCCGGTCACTTGTGGGCCCGGCCCGCCCGGGCCGCGAAGTCGGCCACGAGCGTCCGCAGCGCGGGGGGCTCCAGGACGCGCGCGTGCGGAGCGTGATACAGGACCCACCGCGCCACCTCGGGGAGCCCCTGGACCATCATCTTCAGAATGACCCGGCCGTCGGGCCGCTCCTCGAGCCGCTGGGTCGGGTGCCACTCCTTCTCGCGGATCGTCCGCGCCGCGGGGCCGCTGAATTCGATCTTCACGGACTCGGCGGGTCCTTCGGTGTACATGCCGAAACCGCGCAGGAGGTACTCCTCCGGATCGAAGTCGCGCGGCCGCTCGAAGGATTCCGGGGTGACCGTGATCCGTGCGATCCGGTCGATCCGGAGCGTCCGGATGTCCTTCCGGAATTCGCTGAAGCCGACGGTGTAGAGCTCGCCCCCGGCCCACGCGAGGCAGTAGGGGTGAAACCGGTACGACTTGGCCACGTCGTCCGCGGTGGCGCGGTAGGTCACCTCGACCTTGCGGCCGTCGAGGCAGGCCTGGCTCACGGCCGACAGCGTCGCCGCGTGGCGCGCGTAATCCTTGTGCGGCCCGAGCCGCGCGATGTGGGTGAAGATGAGGTCGCCGTACCGCGCCCGGTCCCGGGGGCCGAACCCCGACTCGATCTTCGCCAGGGCGCTCTCGAGGCCCGCGCGGAGCGGGGTCCCCCGCAGGGGGGAGAGGAGGTTCATGCAGAAATAAAGGGACATCAGCTCCGGCTCCGTGAAGGTCATCTCCAGGTTCTTGCGCTGCCCCGAGGTGAACCGCCACCGGCGGCGCCCGTCGTCGTCCCCTTCGCCCTCGAAGTGGAAGCCCGCCCGCCGGAGCATCCCGAGGTCCCGGTAAATAGTGCGGCGCGAGACGCCGAACTCGTCCATGAGCTCGGCGAGCGTGGCGCCCGCGCGGGCATAGGTGAACTTCCGGATGAGCCGGAGGATCCGGTCGAGCTGCCGCCCCCGGGAGCGGTGCGACCTGCGGCGCGCCATGGGCCTACCGCTTCCGGAGCACGTCGTCCGGCGCGATCCGCAGGCGCTCGAGGTGGGGCTCGATTTCGCGGAAGAACCGCCGGGCGTCGGCGCCGTAGCCGGCCGTCGCCCGCAGGCCATCCCGCTGGCGCGCCCAGTAGGCGTTGAAGAGCCGCATCGCCCCCTCGCGGAGGTACTTCCCGACGATCGAGGCGAGGGCGATCCCGAAATCGCGCCGCTCGCCGTCCATGAGGAACTCCAGGAGGACGCGGCGCCCTCCTTCCCGGAATTCGTAGCGCGACGTCGCGGCCGTCTCGCCGTGGACCCACACCGTCCCGAACTCGCGGACGAGGCCGGCCAGGTAGAGCCGCCGGCCGCCCTGCTTGCCGATCCGCACGATGACCTCCTCGCCGGGCGCGCTCTCGAGGAGGGCTTTCACGAGCCGGCACGCCTGGCCGAAGAGGAAGTGGGACTTGTTCAGCCCCGAGGCGACGGCCCGATTGAGGTCGGCGGGCTCGGCCCAGGCCGTCCAGCAGCCGTGGGCCGCCGCGGCCGCCCGAACGCAGGCGTTCCCGAGCCGCTGGGTGTGAAAGTTGAGGTCGGTCCGCGTCGCCACCTGGGGAAGATCGAAATCGGCCTCGCGGTACCACGGGTCCGAGGCCGCCGGGGGATCGAGGGCGATGACCTCGAGGAGCCGCCGGAACGAGGTCGTGCAGCGGTCCGGGAGCAGGCCCAGGAACGCCAGGGCCGTGGGTTCCAGCGTCCCGACGCCCGTGGCCGAGGAGTAGAGCACCTTGCTGTCGAGTACGGGCAGCCGCTCGGTGATCCGGCGGTCTGAAACGGCGGTCGAGAGCGCGTTCCAGAGGTTCACGGAGAGGTCGTCCACCCGGAAGGCGGCGGCCGCGACGACAAGGGGTCCCAGCTTCGGACCGTAGCCTACCTCGTCGATACCGGCGGCGATCGGCATACCCCTCTCTCTCGAACTCTCCGAACGGAATTGTATCCCGAACGACGAACCCATGTATCATGAATTCCGTCGGGAGGGAGTCATGAGCCGAAAGTCGTGAGTCGAGAGTCGGGAGGACACGGCACGGGAGACTTGGTGACGATCGGTTCGAACTCTCGTGGGGCGGAGGCTTCCTGCGATGCTTGACTCATGCTCGCGTGGCGCGTTACGAGACTTTGGCCCTTGACCTTTGAACTTCGGACATCGGACATCGGACATCGGACTTCGGACTTCGGACATCGGACTTCGGACTCCGGGATGCCCTCGCATGCTCGCATTGAAGGCGGTTCTTTGGGCGCTCGTCGCTCCGGGCACGGTCGACGTCGTCGTGCCCGCGATCCTGATCGCGTCGAAGGCGGGGCCGCTCCACCTGGGCCCGTGGCGGTGGCTCGGTCTCCCTCTGATCCTCGTCGGGGCGCCGGTCCTGGTCTGGTGCATCGTCAATTTCGCGCGCGAGGGACGCGGGACGCTGGCCCCGATCGATCCGCCGAAATTCGTGGTGCGCGGCGGTCCCTATCGATGGGTCCGCAATCCGATGTACGTCGCCAACCTGGCCATCATCACCGGCCAGGCGCTGCTTTTTGAGTCGTGGGCCGTCGCCGCGTGGGCCGCCGTCATGGCCTGCGCCTTTCACCTCTTCGTCGTGTTCTACGAGGAGCGGACGCTGGCGCGGCGCTTCGGCCCGGACTACGAAGAGTACCGGAAATCGGTCCCGCGCTGGGTCCCGCGCGCCCCTCGGCGGTGATATCAACCGTCCGTCGGCCAGAAATCGGCAATCCGGAATCGGGAATCGCTTTCGCTGTCCCGTCGTCTCTGTTTCCCGTCGGCCAAGTTTGCTACAAAGGTCATCTCATGGAATTCACGAAGATGCACGGCACCGGCAACGACTACATCTACGTCGACGCCTTCCGCGAGAAGGTGAAAAACCCCGCGGCCGTCGCCGTGGCGATCTCCGACCGGCGCACCGGGGTCGGGTCGGACGGGCTCATCCTCATCGGCCCCTCGAAGAAGGCCGACTTCCGCATGACCATGTTCAACGCGGACGGCAGCGAGGGCGCGATGTGCGGGAACGGCGTCCGATGCATCGGCAAGTACGTCTACGAACGCGGCCTGACCCGGAAGAAGTCGATCGATCTTGAAACGAAGTCGGGCAACGTCCGGCTCGACCTTCACGTCCGCCGCGGCAAGGTCGGCCGGGTGACGGTCGACATGGGGCCGCCCCGGCCGGTCCCGAAATCATTCTTCGTCCGGGCCGACGGCACGACCCGCGTGGACGCGGAAGTGCTCGCGGGCGACTCCTCCTGGCGCGGCACCGTCGTCTCGATGGGCAACCCCCATTTCGTCGTCGAGGTCCCGGATCCCGACTCGTTCCCCGTCGCCTCCGTCGGGCCGCTCCTCGAGCGCCACCCCGATTTTCCCGAGCGCGTGAACATCGAGTTCGTCCGCGTGACGGGGAAGGACCGCGTCCGTCAGCGGACGTGGGAGCGCGGCAGCGGCGAGACCTTCGCCTGCGGCTCGGGATCCTGCGCCACCGCCTTCGCGCTCCACGGCGCCGGGAAGGTCGGGCGCCGGGTCGACATCGACCTCCGCGGCGGGACGCTCAGCTTCGAGATCGGGCCCGACGGCCGGGTCTTCATGACCGGCCCGGCGGTCGAGGTCTTCCGGGGAGTCTGGCCCAACGCATCCGCCTCCCGGTCGTTGAAAAGTCCGGCTCGTCGCTGATCCGGCTTTTCAGGAACGGGGCATTCGTGGCTCGAGGCCTTGGGATCGAAGTCAACGGCGCCTTCGTGCGCGCCCTCGCCGTCGAGGGGGGGAAGCGCCCCCGGATTCTCTCCTTCTCCGAGCAGGTCATCGATCCGGACGAGTCGCGCCCCTGGGCCGATCGCGCCCGCGACGCCGTCAAGGCCGCGGTGGCCGCCGCGGGCGGGGCGCGGGGACGCATCGCCGCCTCCGTGGATTCGGGCGAGGTCGTCCTCCGCGAACTCCAGCTCCCCTTCACGGCGGACGACCAGCTCCGCAAGACGGTCCCCTTCGAGCTCGAGCACCACGTCCACAATCACGCCATCGAGGACCTGGTCGTCGACTACGTCCGGACCGTCGCGACGGAGAAGGGCTCGCAGCTCCTCGTGGCCGGCGTGCCCAGGAAGATCGTCGAGGAGCGGCTCGCGCTCCTCGAGTCGGCGGGCGCCGACCCGGCCCTCCTCGACCTGGACTCGCTGGCCCTCTTCAACGCGATCGTCGCGGCGGGGACGGTGAAGGGCGACGCCCCGATCCTCGTCGTGTACGGCGGCTCGCGCTTCACCAAGTTCCTCCTGATCGAGAACGGCCGCCCCCGGTCGATCCGGACGATCCGGTATTCGCCGTCCGCCGCCGGGGCCGCGCCGTCCGTCGAAATCCCGGCCAAGGAGGAGGTCTCCACCGGAGACGAGCCCTACGTCATCATCGAGAAAACCGCACCGGTCGACATCCTCGCCAAGGAAGCCGGCCGGTTCCTGATGGCCTCCGGCGCCACCGGCACGCCGTCGCACATCTACGTGGCGGGCAACCTGGACCCCGACGAAGTGGCCGGACCGCTCACCGAGACCACCGGAATCCCCGTCGAGCCCCTCGACCTCCTCTCGGCGTTCCCCCACGCGCTCCCGGCCGGGGGAGGGATCGAGCGGAAGGTTCCGGTCGCCCTCGGGCTCGCGCTCAAGGCCGTCGATCGGGACGCCTCCGGGACCGACTTCCGCCGCGACCAGTTCTCCTACGCGAAGAAGTTCGAGACGGTGAAGTCGTCCGCGCTGGTCTTCGTCGACCTCGTCCTCATGTTCCTCGCGCTCGTGGCGCTGCACCTCCATTTCAAGGGGCATGACCTGCGGGCGCGTGCCCGGGAGGTGCTGGACTACCAGGTGCAGATCGTCGCCGACGCCGTGAACCACGACCCCTCGGCCATCCCCGAGCCGCTCCAGGCCGACCCCTCGAAATCACTGTCGTTCATGAAAGCGAAGCTCGAGGCCCTGGAGGCCGAGGTGGGGGCGGGCAACCACCCCATCGAGCACTCCGCGCTGAATCTCGTGAGCCGGATCTGGTCGACGCTGGAGCGGTTCTACCAGGAGTACGGCGCGAGGAAAGTCGACGGCCGTCCCTTCTTCATCCAGATCGACTCCGCCAACGCGACCCAGGATCCCGCGCGGGGGGAGGCGAGCGTCGCCCTGACCGGCCTGGCGGCGAACACCCAGCTCGCCGAGAACCTCAAGCAGATGCTCCAGGGGGCCGCGCTTTTCGACAACAAGGAGTGGGCCATGGAGACCGGCCCGTACCGGCCCGACCATGACAACACGCGCTTCTCGTTCACGCTCCGGAAGGGGAGAAAATGAGCCCGCGGCGCTGGACCTTCACCGGCTGGGCCCTGGCGGTTTCAGGGGTGCTCGGTGCGGGCCTGCTCGTCCTGATCCTCCACCTGCAGGGCCGGGTCGGGGCCGCGCGGGCGGAGTACACGCTGGCGAAGACCGGCAAGGAGACGCTCGAGACCCTGCGGGTGCGCTACCGGGACCTCGAGGACCGCAAGCGGCGGATGCCCCCCCAGCCCGCGGGACCCTCCGGATCGTGGCTGGAGTTCCTCGCCCAGAAGGCCTCCGAAGCCGGGCTCCCGACCCCCTCGTTCGCGACCGAGCTCCCCGTGAAGGGCGGCCCGTGGAAGGAGTCCCCCTTCACCGTCACGATCGACGCGGGCTCGGGCGGGACCCTCTCGCGCAAGAGCTTCGTCAAGTTCCTCGACCTCGTCGAGACCCAGCGCCCGGGCTTCAAGTCCAAGATCCTCGGCCTCCGCTTCTCCGTGGAGCGCGCGCCCGAGGACCTGACCCGCGCCAACGTCACCTTCTCGCACTTCGAAAAGCCCTGATCCCCCGTCCCTGTTCCTGATTCCCGATTCTTGCCTCCCGCGTCCTGGATTCCCCGCTCTTTTTTCTTGTAACATCTGCATAAAAATGTAGTCTAATTG
>DASXTT010000073.1:0-2551 GCA_036505255.1 Planctomycetota bacterium
AGGGGGTGATCTCCGTGACCGGCCGGAAGTCCCCGAACTCGCTCCTCGCCGGCCGGAACGGCTCCCCGGCGCGATGAGGGCTTCCCGCGTCGCCGTCCTTTCCACCGGCACTGAGCTTCTTCGCGGCCGCTCGGTGGACACCAATCTCGCCTCCATCGCGCGCGCCCTGGAAACAATCGGCCTTGAGGTCGATTACCACGCGACCGGCCCGGACGATCTCGACCGCCTAGTCGAGGAGATCCGGCTTGCTTCGGCCCGGGCGGAGGTCGTGATCCTCACCGGGGGGCTGGGTCCCACCGAGGACGACTTCACCCGGCGCGCGGCCGCCGAGGCCTTCGAACGTCCGCTCGTTTTCCAGCCCGCGGCCTGGAACGCCATCCGGTCGCGGTTCCGCCGGTTCCGGATCCCCATGGCCTCGATCAACCGCCGCCAGGCCTTCCTTCCGCGGGCCGCGCGGATCCTGCCGAATCCGAACGGGTCGGCGCCGGGATTCGCCGTGGAGTCGGCGGGGCGTTTCTTCTTCGCCCTCCCCGGTCCGCCCCGGGAAATGATCCCCATGCTCCAGAAACGGGTTCTTCCCCGGCTCGCCGCCGCTTTTGGGAACAGGGCGCGCTTCCGGCTCTGGGAAGGCAGGGTCTTCGGCATGCCCGAAGGCAGCGTGGACGAGATCGTGAGGCCCATCGTGGCGCGCCGGCGCGGCGCGTCGTACGGGCTCACCGTCTCAGGCGGGACCGTGAACATCACGCTTCGAGTCGAGCGGGGCTCGCCGCTTCCGCTGGTGCGGGCCCTGCGCCGGAAACTGGGATTGTTCCTCATCGGGCCGAAATCGCTCGAGGAGACCGTCGGCGACCTCCTCCTGCGGAAGCGGCAAACGATCGCGATCGCGGAATCCTGCACGGGCGGGCTGATCTCCCACAAGCTGACCAGCGTCTCCGGGATTTCGGCCGCGCTCCTGGAAGGGCTTGTCTGCTACTCGAACCGGTCGAAGACGGCGCGCCTCGGCGTGCCGGCGGAGTTGATCCGCCGCCACGGCGCGGTGAGCCCCGAGGTCGCCGCGGCCATGGCCGAAGGGATCGCGCGGACGGCCGGAGCCGACGCGGGGATTGCGGTGACCGGAATCGCAGGGCCGTCGGGAGGTTCGAAGAAGAAGCCGGTCGGGCTCGTGTGGCACGCGGTACACTACCGGGGGCGCACCCGGGTCGAGCGGCGCGTATTCCCCGGCGATCGCCCGGCGGTCAAAGATCGCGCCGCGAATTTCGCGCTGGATCTTGTCCGTCGCGCCTTGCTGAAGGGATGAGCGGCCTGCTCCCAGCCTCCGGCTCCCCGCCGGAATCTGGAAGCTGGAAGCAGGAAGCTGGAAACGGCGCACGCCATGATCGGCGTGCACCGTATCTTGGGTGCGCAGCCCGGGAGGGATGGGGTGGGCGGTCGAGCTTGGACTTTCCCGTCGTCGGATCGTCAACTCGCAGGGGCGATGGCCCGGGCGGTCGGCATCTCGCCGGTGACGGCCCAGATCCTCGTCAATCGCGGAGTGCGCGACTCCGCGGTCGCGAAGAAATTCCTTCAGCCCCAGCTCGGCGATCTCATCGATCCGATGCGCTTCTCGGGCATGGTTCCCGCCGTCGAACGCCTGCAACGGGCCCTTCGCGAGGACGAGCGGATCGCGATCTTCGGCGATTACGACGTGGACGGCACGACCGGCACGGCGCTGCTCGCCCGGTATCTGCGGCTCGTGGGCCGCGACCCGATCATCCGCGTCCCGCACCGGATGACGGAGGGGTACGGGCTGGGCGCGGTCGCGGTCGAGGAGTTCGCCGCCGCCGGGGCCAAGGTCCTCGTCACGATCGACTGCGGGACAAACGACCACGAGGAAATCGAGCTGGCCCGCGCCCGGGGCATCGACGTCATCGTGGTCGACCATCACGAGACGCCGACCCGCGAATCCGGCGCGCTGGCGCTGATCAACCCCAAGGCCGACGCCAACTATCCGTTCAAGGGAATCTCCTCCGTCGGGATCGCCTTCAAGCTGGCGCAGGTGCTCGCCAACAGGCTGGAGCGGTCCTCGAGGCTGAATGAGGCCTACGCGAGGTTCATCGTCGACGCCATGGCGTACGTGGCCCTCGGCACGGTTGCGGACGTTTCGCCCCTGACGGACGAGAACCGCGTCCTGGTGGCCTACGGCCTGAAGGCGCTCGAGTCGTGCACCAGCCCGGGGATCCGCGCGCTCGTCGACAAAGTCGGCCTGAGCGGGAAGCGGATCGACACCTTCGATATCAGTTTCAAGCTTGCGCCCCGGCTGAACGCCCTCGGGCGGCTCGGGTCGGCGCAGCAGACGGTCGACCTGTTCCTGACCGAGGATCCGGCGCGCATCGCCGAACTGATGAAGCAGCTGGAGTCGGCGAACCGGGCGCGGAAGGACATCGAGGAGGCGATCTTCGAGCAGGCGGTGGAGCAGGTCGAGCGCCGGCCGGAGCTGCATCGCGATCCGGTGATCGTGGTCGCCGACGAGCGATGGCACGTGGGAGTGGTGGGGATCGTCGCGGCGCGGCTC
>DASXTT010000074.1:0-11397 GCA_036505255.1 Planctomycetota bacterium
TGGAGAATCGGTTCCATGGGGCGACCATCATAACACCGCCCCGCCGCGATTACTTGCCGCGGAGGACCCAGGAGATGGGGCCCTGGGGATAATGACGCTTGGTGATTTCGCTCTTGAGGCCAAGGGGTACCGTCTCCAGCAGGAGCGGCTTTCCGGATATCGGGTCGATGACCTCGCAACGCTCCGGATACTTGCCGGTCCTCAATCGGATCAACTCCCATTCCAATCCGGTGCGGAGCACCGTGGAGGCCGCCCGATAGTCTTGAATGAACTCGAGGCGCTGGGGCAGGATCCGGATTCTCGGGACAATGAAAACGCGGCGAACGGGATGCCAGACCTTCGAATGGCCCGACTCATGGGTGGAGGTCATCATCTGGTCCGCTTCCTTCTTTGCATCCGCAAACGGCATACGACAGATCTCAATCATGCGTTCCAGATCCTTGAGCGCGCGTACGCCATCGATCTTGACCAGGGGATCGGCGAGCCGGCGCTGTAGCGTCTGGCGCCAGTCCCGGACAGAGGAGACATCGCACGAGGCGTGCCAGAATCGGTCCAACGGTCCCGAAAGGAGATCGACCAGCACATAGGCGTCCCATCGGATTGACTTCTCAAGCGAATCATCAAACCGGTCCGGCTTCGGAATAATGCGGAGCCATTCTTCGATGTCCTGGGCGGTCGCCTCAGGCGGAATCATGCGGAGCAGGCTCAATTGGATGGCGAGATGGTGCGAAGTCGTGATCATCAACGTGAAGAATCGCGGGTCCTCCCGAAAGCAATCCGCGACGGCAAACGCGGATCGAATCGACTCCCTCGCCTCATCGTGATTCCCATCGATCGTCTGGCACCAAGCTCGGGCGATCAGGGCCGACACAAGCCGAATGGCGCCGGTCCCGTGCTCCACGGCTTGATTCCAAGGGTCCCATGACCACTTTCCGACGAACCAGGATCTCGGCCGATCAGCGCCCCGGGCGGCCAATTCAATGGCGGCGGCCTTCTCTGAAAACCAAGAGCGAAGGACGGCGCGCTCCGCTTCCGATACACCGTCCCATCCCCCGTTGACGACCTTGCTCACCAGATAATGAGTCTTCGGATCGGTATCTTCGACAAGGGCGAAAGCGCCCGTGAAGTACGCCGCGGCGTTTTCGCCGGGCTTCGGCCGGCTCCAATCCTGCGGCCAGGGTTTCGAGAAACGCGCGTCGGATCGAGCGGATTCCAGCGCCTTGTCGAGCCGACGCGAACCCACAGCCAGGGCAAACGTCCAAGTCAGGGCCAGAAGTGAAGTCAGGACGAGGGATCCCCTCCAAACCCACTTCAGCACGCGGCGCATCGCGTGGCCGGAGGTCCGGTTTCCGCCTAGGGCGTCCATGAAGAGCCCTCCTCAGTGAGCGGCGCCTCGGGGCTCGAAAACTCCTCGAGATAGGGCGCCAGTTCAGGCGCGTAGATCAACTCGGCCAGCTGCATCGAGTCCGGCCCGATCGGTTCGGTGGATTGGACATCGAACTGCGCCGGCATTTCGGCGAGCGCCGCAATCAACATCGCCGCAACAGCCGCAAGGCAGATCCACCGCCCGACAAGGCTGTCTTTCCTCGCCAACTTGGCCGCGCCGAGGATCCGGTCGCGGACGGCATCCGCGGACGCGGCCAGTCGCAGCTTTTTCAGGTCCCCTTCAATCACGGCGTAGCAACTCCTGAAGTTTCTCGAGCGCGAGGCGGTAGCGCGACGCGACGGTATCGGCGGGAATGCGCACGATCTTCGCGACTTCGTGGAAAGTGAAGCCTTCGATCGCATGGAGAAGGACAGCCTCCGCCTGCTCCGCGGGCAGCTGGTCGATCGCCGCCGCCAGCGGCTTTGGATCAACCCCGCCTTCCGCCAACGGCGCAAGGATCTCCAGGTCCGCAAGCCCGCGCTCAGGTCGGCCCTTCACGACGCGGAGGGCCTCGTTGCGGGCCGCGCGATAGAGATAGGGCCCCGCGTTCCGCATCTCGGGGGGATTCGTCGCCAGCTTGACGAACAGGTTCTGGAGCGCGTCCTCGGCCCGGTGGCGGTCCCGCGTGATCGTCATCATGTAGGCGAGAAGCCGGGGTGCCCACGCGTCGTACAGCGCGGCCAGGTCCATGCTTCCGCCATTAAGACCCGGCCGGCCACCGATTTGTCATCAAATCCAACCGCGCTGATAGAGAACCCACTCGGCCGCGAGAAGCGCGAGAACAACGGCCGCGGCCACCAAGGTGTACGGGAGATCCCGCCACCACGGAATCGGCTCGGGCAACCCCGGCCCCGACGCGACCGGCACTTGGGTCAAATCCACCGGCGCCTCGGGCTCAACCGCGACCCACTCCGCCCCGCCCGCTCCCTCCAGCTTCAACAGGCCCGGACGTGCCACCGGAATCCGCACCTCCCCCGACCGCACCGGCACGAACTTGCCTCGCATTTCCCCTCCCGCCACTTCCGTCACCCGCACCTCCCCCTCCGGATCGGCTAGCGGCGCCTCATTCACCAGCACCCCGCCGGCCCGCGCCGTCCGCGGGAAGGCCCTCCGCCCGTCCTCCGCCAGCCAGAGCGCCGCGTTCCTCAGGAAGACCGGAAACGACGGCGTCAGCGCGAAATCGCCTTCCCCCACGCCGAACGAAAAACCGAACTGGATCCACGCGAGCCCCTGACGACGCCCCCACACCGCGATCGGCCCCTTGTCGGACGTCACCAGCGGCGACCCCTTCAGAACCCAGGCCCGCTTCACCTTCACGTCGGGATAATCCATCCACCGGTGCACCGCCGCGTCGCGATCCCAATCCACCACCTTCACCGCCTCGACCTCGCGCACCCGCGCGGCGGGCCCCTCGGCCCCCACGACGAGATATCCCCCGTCCGATAGCGGCTGGGGAGGCGTCACCCGGTCGAAGATGTACACCGCGGCGGTTCCCCACTTGGAGCGCACCCTCTCGAAGGCCGCCGCGCGCGCGGTCACCAGGCGAATCGACTGCGACTGCTCGAGGAGTTCGAGCGCGAACAGGAGATGCTGATCGGGGTCTCCCTCCGCGACAAGCACCACGGTTACGGGCGCCGTCGCGGGAACCACGAAGGGCATCGCGTCGTCCTGGGGCCGGGGATCGCCCGCCCGGATCCGGAACTCGAGCCAGGCTCCCTCGGCGAATTTTTCGTCGGGCCAGGGGCCGGGATCAAGGACGAACGACACCTGCCGCCGCTCCCGCCGCGCCAGCCGCATCGGCTCCACGCGCAGCAGGCGGCCGCGGTTCCGGATTTCCAGCCGCGCCTCGACCTCGCCGTCCGACACGTTCACCGTCACGGCCCGCGCGACGTGGCGACCGTTCTCGAGCCCGAGCCGGCCCTCAGTCAACGCCACGTTCACCTTGGCCGTGCCGATCGGGAGAAGCGAGTAATCGCCGGCGGGCCAAAGCCGGCTCGTGAGCACGGTCACCGACGCTCCCGGGTCGGCGGCCTTCGCGCTTTCAAGAAGAGTCGCGGGATCTACGGAACTCCCGGAGCGCGGCATGCGATCCAGCGCCCGATCGCGCCGTTCGGCGTCGGATGTCGAGGGCTCGACCACGCCCCCGCCGTCCAGGATCGCCGCCGAGTCGCGGCGGCCGAGCCGGGCGAGAAAGTCCCGCGCCCTCCCCTTCGCTTCGGTGAGGCGATCGGGCGTCATCTCGGGGGAGGTGTCGATCACGAGGACGAACCGCCGGGGCTCCCGCGTGATCCCGCGCACCGTCGGGTCGGCGATCGCGGAAGCCAGGACGGCGAGGGCGAGGAGCGCGATGAAGAGGCCCGCGAGATGGCGGAGTTTGCGCAGGCCGGAACGGATGTCCTCGACGGGGAGGACTTGCTCCCACAGGAAGAGCGCGGGCACCGCGAGACGGCGGACGCGGCCCCGGAAAAGGTGTGCCGCCACGATCGGGATACCGAGAGCCAACAGCCAAAGTGCTTCCGGGCGACCAAGTGTCATGAGTCGAACTTCAAGAGATAGACTTCAGAAATCGGACTTCAGACTTCAGAAGAAAGTTATCAGTTGTCAGATGCCGGGAGCCGGAGGCCGGCAGCAGGCAGCCTTCGGTCATTTCTTCGCGAGAATCCCCCCGCGGCGCAGGATGTCGCGCACCCGCCGCTCGAGGGGCTCGTCGCTGCGGATCCGGGCGTAGTAGAGCTCATGCTCCGTGGAGAACCGCTCGACCTCGTCGCAGAAGGCGCGGAAGCGGTCCCGGTAACGCTCCACCGTGCCGGGCGAGAGCGGCACCGTGCGGCGCTCCCCGGTTTCGAGGTCGACGAGCTGGAAGAGCCCGCGCTCGGGCGGCTCCAGCTCCTCGCGGGCCACGACGTGGATCATGTGGACCTGGTGGCCCTGGGACAGGAGCGACCGGATCCCCGTGGAGTAGCCCGCGGGATCGCAGAAGTCGGTGAGGAGGAGGATGAGCGACCGGCCCTTGCGGCGCTCGAGGGGGGCGGCGAAGACGGCCTTGAAATCGGTGCGCCCTCCCGAGGCGAGGCCTTCGAGGGCGGCGAGGAGCGGGAAGACGGACCGCTTGCCCCGAAGGTGGCGGACGTGGATCTTCAGCGTCGCTCCCGCGGCCGCGACGCTCACGCTGTCGAAGTTCGCCAGCGCGATGTAGCCCAGCGCCGCGGCGAGCTCGCGCGCCGCCTCGAACTTCGAGGCCTTCCCGAACGCCATGGAGGCCGACGTGTCGAGGATGATCGTGACGTGGACGTTCTCCTCGGCCGCGAATTCCTTGACGAAGAGCGCGCCGTGGCGGGCGTAGACGTTCCAGTCGATGTAGCGGATCTCGTCCCCCGGGGTGTAGCGGCGGTAGTCGGCGAACTCGAGGGAGGCGCCGCGCCGGGGGGTGGGCCGGTCGGCCCGGTCCTCGCCCGAGAGGAGCCGCCGCGCCAGGAGGTTCAGCGCGTCGAGCGTCCTGATGAATTCGGGGCCGAAGGGCATGGGGGCAGTCTAACAGACCGCATTACGCATCCCGCCTTCGCTCCTGTATCTGTCTCTGCCGATCAGGTCCTGCATGAGCTACGGCGAGGCAGGCACGCATCACGCATCACGCGTTCGGCACCCGCAATCTGCAATCCGAAATCCGCAATCGCGATTCGTTTCCCGGGAACCCGGTGACAGGTCAACGTCCCCGTCGTCGTATAATCAAGTTCGGAGGTGTCGTTCATGGCCGTGGTGCCCGACTGGCTCCCGCTCTTCTTCATGATCGGCGTCCTGCTCGTCCTCGTCGCCGTCCCCGCGCGGATCCTCTGGGACGCCACGAGGAAGTCTCGCGAGCGGGACGAACGGCTCGGGCGCCTCGCGGATCGGATGCGCGAGAAGTTCGGCGAGGTCACCCCCCAGAGGCCCTTCCTCGGCGAGCCCCGGATCCGCTTCAAGGTCGAGGGCCGGAAGGCGGTCCTGGAGCTTTCCGACGCCAAGCGCCTCCGGCTCCACATGGAGGAGGACTCGAGCGTCCCCCTTCCCGTCGTCATCCGCAGCCGCCGCTGGTCGATCTGGCCGACGGGCCCGTCGCTCTCCCGAATCTCCACCGGCGACCCGATTGTGGACGACGACCTCGAGATCCTGGCCGCGCCGACGTTCGCGGGTTTCCTGGCGGACCGGTTTCTGGACGGCATGGCCGGCGAGACGTCCCGGACGGATCTGACCGACAGCCTGATCGTCCTGAAGGGACTGCCCGGCGTGAAGCGGTTCGAGTTCCGGTTCGCGCCCGACCGAGGCGTGGCGGCCGATCTCCGGCTGTCGACGGAAGACCTGATCCACCGCGTGGACGAGCTGGGGTCGCTCCTCCACCACCTGCATCAGCTTCACGAGCGGTTCGCGACGTACGACCGGTGGGATCCGGGGACCCCGGAGAAGGAAGCGAAACCAAAGACGCCCCGGGACAACGAAGCCTGAGCGGGACCTTCGGCAGCTTCCGGTTCCCCGTGCCCAGATTCCAGATTCAGAAGCTCCCAGATTCGAGCTGGAAGCCCGACTGGAAGCGGGAAGCGGGCGGCCGGAAGCTCAGGATTTCTTTTTCGCGACCTTGAGCGCCGTTTCCCGCACGGTCATGCTCTTGTCCCCGACGGCGCGCTGGACCAGTTCCTGCGCCTCGGGGTGGTTGATGGCCGAGGCCGCGGCGACGGCCGCCGCGCGGGTATCGTCCGAGAGCCCCTTGACGAAGCCGAACGCGCGGTCCTTCTGCTCGAAGATGCGGCGGAGGTGGGGGATCGCCGAGGGCGTCGGCACCGCCACGAGCGTGCGGCAGACGGCCTTGACCAGCGTCTCGTCCGGGGTTCCCTGGAGAAGGCGCGCGACGTCGACCGCGACGTCCCCGAACTTCATCTCCCGGACGATATCGAGGGCCGCGGACCGCACCTTGGGGTCCTCCTTCATCAGGACCCACCGGAGCGTCGCCACGGCGACGGCGCGCTCCACGCGCCTGACTAGCTTGACCGCCTCCTTGCCCACGGCCGGGTCGGGATGGCGGAGCGCCTCGTAGACGGGCGTCGCGATGTTGCCGGGGCCCGCCAGCTCGAGGAACTCGAGCGCGCGGAGGACCCGGTTCGCCGGGGCGTCGGCCCGGACGAGCCGCGAAAGGTCCTGCTGCGCGGTCCCGCCGATTTCCCGCAGCGCCCCCGCCGTGACCCGGCGCACGTCGGAGTTCGAGTGGTTGGCGATGATCTCGACGAGCTGGGGGATGAGCGGGGCGCCGACCACGGCGAGGATCTGGACCGCCATGCGCCGCAGGGGCTCGGGCGAGTTCTGGAGCATCTCGAGGATCGGCGCGCCGCCGCCGTCCGCCGCCAGCGTCTGGAGCTTCGACTGGAGGCCGATCTTGAATTCGCGGGGCGTGGCCGCGGCCTCGACCTTCGTCCGCACGGCCTGCGCGAGGAAACCCGCCAGCAGCGGGAGCCGCCGCGCCTCGAGCGCCCCCCGGGCCCACAGGCGCACGGTCTCGGTGAGCAGGCGCAGGGCGTCGCGATCCGTCTCCGAAATCAGGCACGATTGGAGCGGCTCGCGGAGCGTCGAGATGAGCTGGTCCCGGCTCTCCCCGGTCGCGTCCGCGAGCAGGCGGGTCACCATGAGGATCGCCCGGCGGCGCCACGTCACCTCGGGCTCGGCCATGCACGAGGCGAGGCGGGCGACGAGGGCGTCCGCGAGGTCCCCGAGATCCCCGAACCGGAGCGTCTCGGTCATCAGGGGGAGCTCCTTCTCGGCGCGCTCCGAGAGGAAATACTCCAGGGGCGACACGAGACAGGCCCGGGCCCTGAGATCGACGCGGATCACGAGGTAGGCCGGCGCGGCCTTGACCGGCGCGATCGGGATCGGCTCCGACTCCTCTTCCAGCCCCTGATCCTCTTCGGTTCTCCCCCGGGGAATGGAGGGAAGGTGCATGTCCGAGATGCGCTCCCGCTTCGTCACGTCCTCCTGCGCCTTGAAGACGAGGTGGCGGGTGCGCGTCGCCGCGATGATTCCTTCCGCCGTGACGACGTCCGCGACGGCGATCACGCTGATGAGGACGCGGATCTCGTCCTGCGGCGCCCCGGCGAGGACCGAGAAGCTCCGCAGACGCTTGGCGCGAAGCTCGTCCGTGAGGAACGCGGCGATGTCCGGCGCCTCCTCGACGGGCGCCGCCATGCCGTTCACGAGGAGGCCGCCCTCGCCCAGAGAGACGGTGATGCGCCCCGCCTGGTCGAGCAGCTCGTCGAGCGCCTGCGCCGCGGCGGCGAAGGCGGCGTCGCACAGCTCCTGTCCCGGCGGGTAGAGGCGCAGGTTCTCCGCCGCCCCCTTGAGGAACCGCATGGCCCGCCAGAAGAGCTTGAGATCCTCGCCCCGCAGGAGGCGCTCGGGCGCCAGTCCCGTGAGCCGCAGGGCCGCGGTTTCGCTCTCGCGCGCCACGTAGCGGCGCTGGACGATGTCCGCGTTGACGATCCGCTCGCCGTCGAGGATCTCGTCCCAGTGGTCCGGCGGGGCGTTCGGCTTGTCCATGGGCGCCGCGAGGCCCCCGATGAGGGCCTCCAGCTCCCGCATTTCGAGCCCCTTCCGGAGCGTCAGGGTTCCGACCAGGCGGTCCACGAGGAGCAGTCGGAGCTCGGGGAGGCCCGGGGCGGAGTCCACGGCATGGGCCTGTCCGTTCACGCGCAGCTCGCGGGGGGCGGTGGAGAACGAGACCCTGGGGGCCTTGGAGACGAAGGCGTTCCAGGCCGCCATGGCCTTGTCGCGGTGGGACTCCGAGATCAGCCTCCACTGCGGGTAGATGCGACGGATGCGGACGCACGACTTCAGGGTGTCCATGAAGGCGAAGGCGGCCTCGATCGCCTCCGGCGAAAGAGGATCCGTGACCTCCGGAAGGCGCGGCGTCCGCGCCGGCCGCGAGGGTTCCGTGCTCTCCTCGACGTCGGCCAGTTCGTAGGCGCCGCGCGCGACCTGGGCATGGAAGACCATTTCCGCGCGGACGCCCGCCTGGTCGATGGCGCGGAGGCGCAGGACCGCCGAGGCCCGACGGTGGATTCGCAGCTTCGAGTCCTCGGTGAGCATCCGGTAGCGCACGTCGCGGACATACCCGGAACCGAACTCCCAGTCGTCGGACGCGCCGTCCGGAACGGGGCGGACCATCCCGGCCGCGGCCGCCAGGTCCACGCCGTCGAGCACCGCCGCCTCGTGCTGGCCCATCGTCTCCTGGAGCGTCTGGAGGTCGAACTGGGTTCCGAGGACGGCGGCCCGGCCGAGGAGGTCCCGCGTTTCCGCCGCGAGCGCCTCGACGACCGAACGGATCACCTCCTCGACCGACACGGGGAGGTCGGAGCGTTCGATCCCCGTCACCTTCCACCCGTCGGCGCCCTTCTGGATCCGGCGCCGGAGAATCATCGACCGGACCGCCTCCGTCAGGTAGAGCGGGTTCCCCTGCGCGGCCTTCGCGAGCGTTTCGGCGAAGCTGGAGGGAAGCTTGGCCTCCGGAAGGAAGGCGTCGACCATGCGCAGGAGGCTGGCCATGGGGAGCGGCCCCAGCGCGACCGACTGCATTTTCAGCGACTTCGTGAAGTCGAGGATGAACTCGACGAGCGCCCGGTCCCGCTCGGGGCGGAGCGACCGCGCGTCCCCCGAGAGCGCCAGCGCGGCGCCGACGACGACCTGGGGGTCGGCCGCCAGCGACCGGAGGAGGTCGAGCGTGCCCCGGTCGACGTGCTGCGCCTCGTCGACGAGAAGCAGGAAGGGCTCCTTTCCCGCGAGGGTCAGGTACATCTGCTTGAGGCTCTGGGCCAGCAGAACCGGGTCGGAGGCCGCGGTCTCGACCTTCTCCGGCCGCCAGGAGGCCAGCGCGGGAACCATGTCGGCCAGGACGACCCGCTGGGTCGGGGTGAACCTGCGCTGGAGGGACTCGACCGCCTCCGGCCGGGTCGCGAAGTGGCGATGGACGGCGGCGAGGAACGCGCCGCCGGGGATCTGCTTGCGCGCCGCCGACCCGACGAGGAACAGGTTCTGGATCCCCGCGGGCCGGACCTTGCGGGCGAGCTCCCGGAGGAAACGGCTCTTGCCGGCCCCGGGCTCGCCTTCCACGAGCAGGAAGGCGGACTTCATCCGCCTCAGCTCCTCGAGGAGCTTTTCGGCCGACTCGAATTCCACGCCGCGCCCCTCGAAGGAGCGGCACGGGAGCCCGTCAAGCGCCTGGCGCTCGGCCAGGACGCCCTCGTCGAGCCGTCCCGCGACGGCGATCCGCTTCCCCCCCGCGCGGCGGGCGACGAAGAGGGCGCGCGAGGCGGCCTCGACGATCGCCTCCGGGGTCGTGCCCTCCGCGGGGAAGGAGGCCACGCCGACGACGGGGGGCGGATTGGCCTTCAGCTTCTCGGCCTCCGACAGCAGCGGGGGTTCCGCGCAGGCCTGGAGGATCTGCTCGACGAAGGCGGCGGCCTCGGTGCCGGAGCGGCCGGGCAGGACGAGGGCGAAGGCGTCGCCTCCGAAGCGGGCGATCGCCTCCCCCGCGCCGGTGGCGAGGCGGAGGCGCTCGGCGAAGTCGCGGAGGAACTGGTCGCCGCGGATCCGGCCGAGCTGGTCGTTGAGGGTCCGGAAGGATTCAAAATCGAACAGGACGAGGGAGAAGGGCTCCGCGTCGCGGCCGGTGCGCGCCCGGAGAATCTGAAGGAGGGACCTCCGGTTGTGCAGCCCCGTCAGGTCGTCCTGGACGCTGAGCGGAGCGTAGTCCTCCCGCCGCATGCCCATCGGTTGACTCCCTACACCCCCCCTCCGGGCCCCCATGTTATTCCATGAATGGCCCTCCGGAGCAACCTCTGGCATCAACCGCCCGGATGATTTAACATTAAACCATCATGGCGACGCGCGATCGGCGGGCCCTCCGGGAAGCCGAGGCGCTCGACGCCTACCTCACCCTCCTGCGCGCCGCGGGTTCGGTGGCCCTCCGCGTCCAGCGCCACCTGGTCCGGCACGACCTGACGGCGAGCCAGTTCGGGGCGCTCGAGGCCCTCCACCGCCTGGGCCCCCTCTGCCAGCGCGACATCGCCCGCCGGCTCGTCCAGACCGGCGGCAACGTGACGATGGTCGTCCGCGGCCTCGAGCGGCGGGGCCTGATCGAGCGTCGCCGGGACCCGGCGAACCGCCGCTTTGTCACGGTCCAGCTCAGCGCCCGCGGGAAGCGGCTGATCGCCGCCCTCCTCCCCCGCCACGCGCGGGCCGTCGCGGCGGAGATGCGGGCCCTCGGCCACCCGCGGCTGAAGGTCCTCGGCCGCCTCTGCAAGAAGCTGGAGCGCTGAAGTTCGGAAGCGCAAAGTTCGAAGTCGTCGCCATTCCGCCCGCAATCCGGGAATAATCCGCGGCCCTGAGAGTTTAATGCTAAAGCGTTGGAGGCGCGGACCATGATCGCCGTGCGGAAGTCGGAGGAGCGGGGGCGGGCCGACCACGGCTGGCTCGACACCCGGCATGCTTTTTCGTTCGCGGACTACCACGACCCCCGCCACATGGAGTTCCGGAGCCTGCGCGTCCTGAACGAGGACCGCGTCGCCCCGGCGTCGGGTTTCCCGCCCCACGGGCACTCGGACATGGAGATCCTCACGATCGTCCTCGAGGGGGCGCTCCGCCACCGGGACAGCCTGGGGACGACGTCGGTGATCCGCCCCGGAGAAGTCCAGCGGATGACGGCCGGGACCGGAGTGGTCCACAGCGAGATGAACGAGTCGCGCACCGAGCCGGTCCACTTCCTCCAGATCTGGATTCATCCGGAGCGGGAGGGACTCGAGCCCGGGTACGAGCAGAAGGCATTCACCGACGGAGTCTCTGGCGACCGGTTCCGCCTCGTGGCGTCCCGCGACGGCCGCGAGGGGTCGGTGACGATCCATCAGGACGTTTCGGTCCACCTCGCCCGGCTCTCGCCCGGCGAGGAGGTCGCCCGCGCG
>DASXTT010000075.1:0-4831 GCA_036505255.1 Planctomycetota bacterium
AGTCCGATACGCAGCGTCAAAACGGCACTTGGTCCTCGCCGGACGGAAGATCGCCCGCGGCCTCGGGCGGCGCCTCGGGCGACGCCTCGGCGGCCTCCGGGGCCGCGCCCCGCGCCGCCCCGCCGCCCGCCGGCCCGCCGAGGAACTGCACCCGCTCGGCCGTCACCCGGATGCGGCTGCGCTTCTGCCCGTCGGGCTGCTCCCACCGGTCCTGCTGGAGGCGCCCCTCGACGAAGACGGGGCGGCCCTTCTTCAGGTATTCGGCGCAGATTTCGGCCGTCCGCGCCCACGCCACGATGTCGATGAAGGTGACCTCCTCCTTCTTCTCCCCCGTCTTGGAGTTGAAGGTCCGGTTCATGGCGATCGCGAACTCGCAGACCGCGGCCCCCTGCGGCGTGTACCGCAGTTCCGGGTCGCGGGTCAGGTTCCCGATCAGCAGCACCTTGTTCAGGCTGGCCATGCGCGCACCTCGTCAGATTCCGCGATCACCGCCGGGGGGGAGGGCCGCCCATGAGGGAGGCCTCGCGCGGCGGCGCGAACCCGCCGCCCAGCTCCCGCTTCGGCGGGATGGGGCCGGCGATCTCGAAGTCCCTCGACGGCTCCTTGCGCATCTCGCCCTCGTGGTGGAGGACCAGGCTGCGCAGGATCACCTCGGACAGCGCGATGTCGGCGCGGAGTTTCGTCACGGCCTTCTCCGGCGCCCCGAAGTACGCGAGCACGTAGGTTCCCCGGGCGCACTTGCGCACCGGGAACGCCAGCTTCCGCTCGCCCCACTTGGCGATCTGGAGGACCGACGCCCCGTTCTTCTTCGCGAGCCGGTCGACCTCCTCCAGGACCCGCGGCCATTCCCGCGCCGCGATCGTCGGCTCCACGAGCAGCATGGCTTCGTACGTCTGCACTCATTCCTCCCTGGGATCGACCCGGTTGAACCGGGTCATGGCCTTCTCGACGCCGTCGGCGGCCCAGCATTTCAGGGCCTCCACGGCCTCCTTCACGGTCTTGTCCATCACCTTCATTTCATCCGCCCCGACCCTTCCGAGGACGTAGTCGGGGTCCGCCGCCGCCCCCGGCCCGCCCACGCCCAGCCTCATCCGCGCGTAGTCCGTGGCGCCGAGCGCGGCCTCCACCGACTTCAGCCCGTTGTGGCCGCCGCTCGACCCCTTCTTCCGGATCCGGATCGCGCCCGGCGGAAGCGCGATGTCGTCGCACACCACGATGAACTCGTCCGGCCCGAATTCCGCGCCGCGCGCCCGCAGTTCGGGCACCACGCGGCCGGTCTGGTTGACGTACGTCCAGGTCTTGACGGCCAGCACTTCGGGGCGCCCGAGCCGCCCTTTCGCCGACCAGAACTCGAAGCCGTCCTTCCGGAACCGCGCGCCCATCTCTGCGGCGAGGGCGTCCGCCACCTTCCATCCGATGTTGTGGCGCGTGCGGGCGTACTTCTCCTCCGGGTTTCCGATCGCCAAGACGATTTTCATTCAGCTTCTCGAGCTGCCGGAAGCGGGAAGCCGGGAGCCGGAAGCGGCTACTTCTTCTCCTTCTCTTCCTTTTCCTTCTTGGGGGCCGGTTCCTTCTTCTCGCCCTTCTCGCCCTTCTCCCCCTTCTCGCCCTCCGCGAGAGCCTCCTCGGCCTTCTCCTTCTTGATGACCTCGGGCTCCGCGGGGCCCGGCGTCGCCGCGACGGCGGGCGCGATCTCCTCGATCTTGTGCTCCGTCACGGCCGCCACCACGACCTCGAGTTCGTTCAGGATCTTCACCCCCGGCGGCGGCTTGATGTCCTTGACCGCGAGGTGCTCGTCCTTCTTCAGGTGCGCGACGTCGAGCTCGATCTTCTCCGGGATCGCCGTCGGCAGGCACGAGATCCGGAGCACCTTGACGTACTGGTCGAGGACGCCGCCCTCCTCGGTGACGCCGACCGGCTTGCCCTTGAGCTCCAGGGGGACCTCGAGGGTGATCAGCTCGTCCATCGCGACCTTGGCGAAGTCGACGTGGTAGATCTTGTCCCCGAAGTGGTCGTACTGGACCTCCTTGATGAAGACGCGGTCCTGGCCGGAGGGGTGCGCGAGGTCGACGATGCGGGCCCCTTTCTTGAGGGCCAGCTCGAGCTCGCGCACGGGCACGAGCAGGTGGAGGGGCGCCTCCTTCTTCCGGAGCATGATGACGGGCACCAGCCCGCGGCTGCGGAGCCGACGCGCCCGCCGCGTCCCCAGATCGTCGCGGCTTTCGGCCTTCAAGGTCACCGTCTCGGCCATGGGAGTCTCCCTGTCATTCGAAGAGCGAACTCACGGATTCGGCCCGGTGGATCCTCTGGATCGCCTCGCCCAGGAGGTCGGCGATCGAGAGGATCTTCAACTGGCCCGGGTCCTTTCCGTCCAGCGGAATCGTGTCGGTGACGACCGTCTCGCGGACCTGCGCCTTCTTGACCTTCTCGGCGGCGTTCGCCGAGAAGACCGGATGGGTGGCGCACAGGTAGATGTCGTTCGCCCCGTGGGCCCGGCAGGTCCGCGCCGCCTCGGTGATCGAGGTTCCCGTCGAGATCATGTCGTCCACGAGGATGACGGTGCGGTTCTTGACCTCGCCGATGACGTGCATGACCTCGGTCTCGGTCGGACCGCTCCGGCGCTTGTCGCAGATCGCGAGGCCCGCGTTGAGCCGCTTCGCGTAGGCGCGCGCCATCTTGATGCCGCCGACGTCGGGGCTCACCACGACGGGGTCCGGAACCTGGAGCGAGCGGAAATGCTTGATGAGGACCGGGGCGGCGTACAGGTGGTCCATGGGGATGTCGAAGAAGCCCTGGATCTGGTGGGCGTGCAGGTCGACGGCCAGCGCGCGGGTCGCCCCCGCCGCCGTGATCAGGTTCGCGACGAGCTTCGCCGTGATCGGGACACGTCCCTCGGCCTTGCGGTCCTGGCGCGCGTACCCGAAGTACGGAACGACCGCGGTGATCCGCTCCGCGCTCGCCCGCCGCAGGCAGTCGATGAGGATCAGGAGCTCCAGGAGGTGCTCGTTCACCGGCGGGCAGGTGGGCTGCAGGACGAACGTGTCGCTTCCGCGCACGTCCTGGAGGATCTTGCAGTCAATTTCCCCGTCCGGGAAGCGCCCCAGCTCCGAAGAGCCGAGCGGGATGTGCAGGTAGTCGCACACGCGCTTCGCCAGCGGGCGATTCGCATTCCCCGAGAAGACCACGAGCGCGTTCTTCATCGGCGCCCCCGCTTCACCGGCTTCGCGTTCCCGCGCGCGGCGGCCGCGGGCGTCCTCAGGCTCCGCGCCGGAACCCCCGCGACCACGTCGTCCTCCGCCACGTCGTGCCCGGCGAGCACCACCGCGCCCGCGCCGGTCGTCGCGTTCTTGCCGACGCGCACCGGCGCCACCAGGACCGTGTTCGAACCGATGTGGACGCCGTCTTCGATGATGGTCGCGTGCTTTTTCTTGCCGTCGTAGTTCGCCGTGATCGTCCCGGCGCCGATGTTCACCCCCGCGCCCAGCGTCGCGTCGCCGAGGTAGCTGAGGTGCTTCGCCTTGGACCCCGGGCCGATGCGGGACTTTTTCACCTCGACGAAGTTGCCCACCTCCGCGCCGTCCTCGAGCACGGTCCCCGGCCGGAGGTGCGAGAAGGGCCCGACTTCGCATCCGCGGCCGATGGTGACCCCGCTCTCGATGACCGTGTACGGCAGGACCACGGTGTCCTGGCCGATGACCGTCTCCTCCTCGATGTAGGTCGTGGAGGGATCGACGATGGTGACCCCGGCGTCCATGTGGCGCTCGAGGATCCGCCAGCGGAGGAAGTTCGTGGCCGCCACGAGGTCGCGGCGCGTGTTGATTCCGTACACTTCCGTCGGATCGGGAGCGCGGTGGGTCGCGACCCCGCGCTGATGATTCATCAGGATGGGGAGGACGTCCGTCAGGTAGATCTCGCCCTTCTTCGGGTTCGGGGCGACTTCGCGGAGGGCGCGGAAGAGGTCGCGGCCGGCGAAGACGTAGGCGCCCGAGTTGACCTCCTGGATGAGTTTCTCCTCGTCGGTCGCGTCGCCCTCCTCGACGATCCTCAGGAACTTCCCGGTTTCGTCGCGGACGATGCGTCCGTACCCCCGGGAATCGTCGATGCAGCAGGTGAGGACCGTGGCGGCGGCGCCCGCCTCGCGGTGGGCCGCGACCATCGCCTCGAGGGTGGCGGGCGTGACGAGGGGCGCGTCTCCCGCGAGGACGAGGATCTCGCCCGAGGCGCCCTTGAGGGCCGGCGCGGCGCACAGGACCGCGTGACCGGTCCCCTTCTGCTCGGTCTGCCGGACGAAGGCGACGCCCGAACCGGCGGCCTTCTTGACCTCCCCCTCCTGATGGCCGACGACGACCACCACGTCCTTCACGCCCGCGGAGCCGAGGGCGCGCAGGACGTACTGGATCAGCGGCCGGCCCAGGAGCTCGTGGAGCACCTTGGCCTTCTCCGATTTCATCCTCACGCCGCGGCCCGCGGCGAGGACGACGGCCCGGACGTTGTTGAGCGACACCATGTCCCCTGGGTTTTTCGAGGTGAGCATGCACAGGGGGGGCATCCCGCGGCGGCACCCCGCACGGCTCCGCTACCACACGGATCCGCGCCCGCCCGACGGGACCTTCTCGGCCCGCTCCCGTTCCGACCGGAGGCGAAACGGAATGCTATTGAAGGAGGTTTACCGAGTCAAGTGGAAATGACGGCCAACCCAGACCTGCGACGCCGAAATCAAAGCGCCCAGCATCCAGCGCCCAGAACCCAGCCGGGCTTCAAGCTCCGAGCTCTCAGCCATGCTGGGAGCTGGGCGCAGGAATCTGGACGCTCGCGAGCGGCCCGGGACCGC
>DASXTT010000076.1:0-3222 GCA_036505255.1 Planctomycetota bacterium
GGTTTTCGCCTTGACAGTGTCCTCGCATGGGATATAGTTATCCGCGACAAGGCTGTTCAGGGGACAGCTTTTTTTTACCCCCAGCGGTGGAGCGAAGTGGGTCGGTTACCCACAAGAATCCACGCGGTGGAGCGACCCACATGTTCCTGGGTGAGCAGGCGCTGACCCTCGACGAGAAGGGGCGCCTCGTCCTTCCCGCGAAGTTCCGGACTTTTATTACCGACCCCGAGGACCTCAAGGGGTTCTTCATCGTGGCCGACCCCCGCCGGATCGACCACTGCCTCCGCCTCTACACGCGGTCCGGCTATCTCGTGCAATCCGGACAGATCAAGGCCGCCGCCGAAAAGGCGGAGGATCCCGTCCTCTTTCTCCGCATTTACGCCGCCCATTCCGAGTTCGCCCCCATGGACACGCAGTCGCGCTTCCTCGTTCCGCAGAAGCTCGTCGACTACGCGGGCCTCGGGCGCGACGTGGTGATGGTGGGAGTCAACGACTGGATCGAGATCTGGGACCGCGGAGAGCTGCGGGCGCAGTCCGAGGGGGCCCGCGAGAAGCTCCTGCCGCTGCTGACGGAGGCGCTGAGGCCCAAGCTGAAATGACGCCAGGGCGCGGGCGCCGGGGAAGGCGTCCCGCGGGCCCTGCAGGATGCCCTTCGCTTACCTGCAGGGCGGGTCGGACACGGAGAGAGGACGCATCATGGAACAGGGAGACAGGGGGCCTTCCCCGGTGCAGGCCGTCGACGGGCTGATCCGGAAACTCAAGGTCGAAAAGCGCCTTCCCACCGGAGGGGAGCTGACCGAGGCGCGGGAAAGCCTGCAGGAATTGAAGGCCCGGCTCGAGCGGGTGCGGGCGCGAGGGCCGGAATTCGCCGGGGTGGAGCTCAGCGACGAGGTCTGGGCCCTCATCCGCCTGAGCGAACAGCCCGAGCTCTCGTTCTGGAGCGCCTCCCTGCGGAGGCGGATCGCGGCGATTTTCCTGTGACGTCTTGCCGGGGCGGCGCGACGCGTAGTGAGGGGCGTGGGGCGCGGATGATGGGAAGGTGCCTGGCCATAGAGAGAGGGGGACCGCGCGTGCCGAACCTCACTACTCTTCACGCCGCCCGGCGTTCGTCTTGACAACCTGCTGAGGGCGCGGGTGCGAAGACCCGCTCCCGGATCTCGGGGTTTCCTGAGGCCACCCTGGAGAGAGGGATGGCGGGGGAGGAACCGGGGATCGAGGCGCCGTCCGGGCGCCGGAAAGGCTTCGAGGATCGCGCTCCTCGTGAATCGCGCTCCCCGCCGCCTGCCGGCCCCGGACGGCGCCCGTCGTCCGGACCTCCAGTGCCCCCCGCGGATGGCCGATAAATCCCCGGGGAGGGGAGAGTCCGAGATCCGGGAGCGACCATGTACCTGCGCCGGGCGGCCATGACGGTCTGGATCCTCCTCCAACTCGCCGTCATCGCGGTTTTTCTCGAGGTCCGAGGCGTGGAGCTGCGGTACGCGCTGGCCGAGCGCGGCCGGCGGCTCCAGGCGGCGGCCCTGGAACACCGGGGCCTGAGGGTCGAGGTGGAGAACGCGCGAAGCCCCGAGGCCCTCGCCCGCAGGGCGCGCGCCCTCGGGCTCGACGCGTCGCCGGGCTCGCTGGTCAAGATACCGGGCCGTCGCCCGTAGTCGGAGCACGGAGGGGGAATCATGGTCGGGGACCCATCCCCTCGGAAGAGGGCTTGCCTCGCCGAAGCTGGGACTGATCCGCGAAGGCGGGCCGGTGTCGTCTTCATCGGACTCACCTTGCTCTTCTCCCTCATCGTCTTCCGCCTGTACGACCTCCAGATCGCGGGCCATGAGAACTTCAGCCGCGTCCGGGACAACCAGTCGCGGGGCATTCTCGAGCTCCGACGCCCCCGCGGACTCATCGTCGACGCGCGCGGCGAGGCCCTCGCGGTCTCGCTCGCCGTCTCCTCCGTGGCCGCGGAACCCCCGCGCGTACCGGATATCGCGGTGACCGCGGGCCGCCTCGCGGCCGCGCTCGGCATGGAGGCCGTCGACGTCCGCGCCCTGTTGACCTCCACCCGAAAGGGGCCCGACGGCGCGGAGCGCCCCGTCCCCTTCGTCTGGATCCGTCGCCATGTCTCTCCGACCCAGGCGGAAGCGGTGAAGAAGCTGGCGCTCACCGGCGTTCTCTTGAAGGCCGAGTACGACCGCGTCTATCCGCAGGGCAAGCTCCTGGCCCACGTCCTCGGCGTGGTCGACATCGACGACCAGGGAGGTGAAGGCCTCGAGCGGTCCCTGGACGGGGTCCTCAAGGGCGCGGGCGGCCGTCATGCGGGCGAGCCCCTTCGCGCGGGAATCGACGTGGACGGCAGGCGCCGCACGCTCTCGTGGCCCGAACTGCCGTCCGCCGGGGCCGACGTCCACCTGACGATCGACGCCGCCTTCCAGCGCGTCGTCGAGGAGGCCCTCGACGCGGCCTGCGAACGGCATCACCCGGGCTGGGCCGTGGCCGTCGCGATGGATCCGCGGACCGGCGCGATCCTCGCCCTCGCGAACCGGCCGACGTTCGACCCCTCCCGCCCGGTGCCGTCCGGCGCCGATCCGCTGGCGGCGGCCCGCGCGCGTCAGAACCTCGCGGTCGTGGCGCCCTACGAGCCGGGCTCGACGTGGAAGCCCTTCGCCGTCGCCGCGGCCCTTGAGGGGAGGCTCCTCACACCCGACACCGTGTTCGACTGCGAGATGGGAACCTGGCGCTGCGGGGCGCGTGTCCTGCACGACCACCATCCGTACGGAAAGCTCGCGGTCCGGGACATCATCGCGAAGTCGAGCAACATCGGCGCCGCGAAGATCGGCGTCCTTCTCGGCCCCGAGCGCCTATGGAGGGGCGCGGACGCGTTCGGGTTCGGCCGGAAAACCGGGACGGACCTTCCGCTCGAAGATCGCGGGATGCTCCATCCGCTGGCGAAATGGAATTCGTTCTCGGTCACCTCGGTGCCGATGGGCCACGAGATTTCGGTCACGCCGCTCCAGCTCGTCGCGGCGATGTCCGCGATCGCGAACGGCGGACAACTTCTGAGGCCCTACGCGGTCGACCGGATCGTCGCGGCGGACGGGACTCTGCTGCGCCGCACGGAGCCGAAGGTGGAGGGGCGCTCGGCCTCCGAGAGCACCTGCGCCGAACTGCGGAAGATGCTCCGCGAGGTCGTGAAGACCGGGACCGGGACGAAGGCGGACGTGCCGGGGCTCGAGATCG
>DASXTT010000077.1:0-15934 GCA_036505255.1 Planctomycetota bacterium
GATTTCAATGCATAAATCGCAACTAAATTCAAAGTCTCCCTACCGCCCGGCCGGAACCCGGTCGCGGACATAGAAAAACCCGCACGGGGCGACCTTCCCCCGCTTCCACTGGAAGAACCCCAGCGTGTCCGCCCGGGGATCCACGACCAGCGCCACCTGGTACGGCAGGTTGAAGAAATTGGACTGGATGAAGAGGTCCATCCCCGACAGGAAGACGCCGTACCCCGGGTGGGTGTGCTGCCACCCCACGAGCGGCAGGTCGGCGAACCGCGCCTCCTTCTCCCGCGAGATCGCGCTCCACGAGTCGTGCGTGAACTTGAAGCTCGCCGCGGTGTTCACGTACTTCTGCGCCCGGATGTAGCCGTCGATGCCCACCCAGAGCCGGCCCCGAAACTGGTGGAAGGACCCCGGCAGGACGCCGCCGAGCTCGCGCCCCAGGTCCGACTTGGCGTAGGAAACGATCTCGCGCAGCGTCTCCTCGCGCAGGAAGATGTGGAGATCGTCCCCCGAAACCGTCCCCATCGCCTGGACCGTCCGGTTCGGGTCGAGGGTCGGGATGAGCTTTTCCGAGGGCTCGGCGATCCGGAGGTCTTCCAGCTCGCCGAATGACGCGTCCTCCATTCCCTCACTCGATGATGAGGATGTCGTCGTCCTTCGGCCGTGGCGGGCGCGGCGGCTCGGGGCTCGCGTCGTCGATGATCAGGATGTCCTCCGCCGGAGCCGGAGGCGGGGCCGGCCGGGGGGCGACCGAGGGCGCCGGCGCCGGCCTTGCGGGTTCACTCACGAGATCGAGCTTGATCACGTTGGAGCCGACCGTACGGCCGAGGCGGTCGCGGATGCTCCGGGGGTCGATGGGAAAGTCGAACTGCCTCTGGGTTTCGCACCACCGCCCCGCGGCGTAGTTATAGGCGCTCTTGGGGTCGTAGTTGGACATGCGGACCATCTCCCAGAGCATCTCGACGAGCTCGGCCAGCCCGAGGCTCGGGGCCCAGCTCGTGCTGTAGCCGCCGAGGCAGACGGCGCCGACCGCGGAGATGTTGGGGTGGTAGATGCTCGTGAGCCACTGCAGGTCCGGCCGGCTGCGCGGGTAGTCGATCCCGAGCCGGATCTCGACGCGGTGGACGTCGGCGACCTCGACGGGATCCGCCTCGGTGCGTCGAACGAGGCCGCGCCCGCGGAAGGTGACGAGGTACCGCTCGGGAGGATCGCCGTGGGCCTGGTACTCGATAATCGTCGACTGCTCGCGCAGCGCCTTCATCGCCTCGGCGTCGGCCGCGAGACGGCGGCTTCGGGGGGTGTCAAAAAAAACCATGAGTCACGAGTCTGGAGTCAGGCGTCGAGCGTCCCGATCAAATCAGCCGGAGGGCCGAGCCCACCAGCAAGCCGATGACGATCAGGAGCAGGAGGCGCATCCCGAAGGATCGAAAGAAGCCCCCGGCCCCTTCGCCGGCCCCTCAGCATCCGCCCGCGACGATCTCCGGGTAGACGATCAGGTGGTCGCCCTCCTTCACCCCCGCGTCGGGAAGGCACTGGCCCTCCTGCAGGCGCCGCCCGCCCTCCTTGTGGTCGAGCGAGTAGGACATCGGCGTCCCGTCGGGCGCGGTGACGGGCAGCTGCATCTTGGTGATGATGTTCGGGAGGATCTTCTTGACCGTGACGGTCGGCGAGATCTTCGCCTTGACGCTCTTGGCGCCCGTCTGATCGAGGAACGTGACCTGGATGCCGTCGCCTTCCGCCATGGGAACCTCCCCTGCGAACCGCCTGAGTATAGGACGGAGCGCCGTGTACCGCGTTACCGGAAATCGAATGCCCTCTTCCCCGTTTGTATCACCGCTTTGAAACGAAGTCTAGGCCCACCGGAGAGCCGGTTCCCGATCGGCCTCGAGCCGGAGGAACGCGACGCCCCGGGGCATCTTCACCTGGACGATGTCGAAGGGCGCCACGCCCAGATTGAGGAGCGGTTCGGCGGCGAGCGGGCCGTCCGCGGGCACCTCATGCACGATCTCGGTCCGCATCACCTGACCACACCTGGCGCACACGCCCTCCTTGTGGGAAACGAGCTGGAGCGGCTTGAGGATCATCTTCCTCACGCCGCACGCCGGGCAGGAGAGCGATACCAGGAGGTCGCGGATGAGGAGCAGGCTCGAGCCGCCGGACTCCTTCAAGAGGGCCCCCGCGGGGCTCGAGGCTCCGAAAGGGACCGGGGTCGGGGCGGGCCACGATTCGTGCGAGAGGCAATCCTCGCGCCGCTGGAATCGCGTCGTGTAGAAGTTGTTCGACTCACCGTTGAAGACGAGCGCCGCTCCCGGCTGGACGGGAAGGCCGTGGAGCAGTTTCAGCGCCTCCTGCGTCTGGAGGCCGGCGATGATCGAGGCGATCGTCGGGGCGGTCGGCACCTTGCCCTCCGCGAGATCCTCGCGCCGGAGGAGCGGGCACGAGTAGCGCAGGTTGAGGAGACGGTAGTCGGCCTCGGTCATGGCGCACTCGTAGCAGGCGCTCGCGGGCGGCACGAAGACTTTCGCGACGCCGCTGATCTCCTGGATGGCGCCGTCGACCCACGGGCGCCCCACGCGCCAGCACTGGCGGTTGATCCAGAGGCGCGCCTCGCGGTTGTCGAGACAGCCGATGACGATGTCCATCTCCGCGAAGACGCCGAGCCCGAGGTCGGTGATCACGTTGCCGTCGAGGGCGCGGACGCGGACGTCGGGATTGAGGGCGCGGACGGCGTCGGCGGCGCGCTCCGCTTTCGAGCGGCCCGCGTCCCCGGCGCGGAAGAGGACCGAGCGGGTGAGATTCGTGGCCTCGATCGTGTCGAAGTCGATGATGAAGATCTTGCCCGCGCCGAGGAGCGCGAGGTTCTTGAGGACCTCGTTGCCGAGGGCGCCCGCGCCGACGACGAGGATTTTCGCCGCGGAGAGTTTCTCCTGGCGCCACCATGAAATGAGACGGAGGCGCCCGTACCGATCAGAATCATCGATGATCAGGATGTCGTCAGCCACGCCGCGATTGTCGATTGTGGATTGTGGATTGTCGATACCGGGACCGGACCTATTTTTTCTTCGCCTGCTCCTCGGCCCACCACTTCTTCCAGAACTCGAGCGCCTCGGCGCGCGGCAGGATCCGGAGGCCGTCGTCCTCGAGGATGTAGTCCCAGGGGGCGGTCCGGCCACCCGAGTCGTCCCGGCCATTGCCCCGATGGTCCTGGAATACCCGGGCGAGCGCGTCGATCAGGGTCGGGTTGGCCATGTACCAGCCCAAGTCCACCCAATCGGTCCGGAAGACGAGCTCGTCGAATGTCGTACCGGCCGACCACCGGACCTGCGTTTCCGCCCGACGGCCCAACCGCTTCAGGAGATTCGGGACCGAGCCCTCCTCGGTGGCCCGCATGCGCCGCTCCCGAAGGCGCTTCCAGACCCCGGGTCGTCGCACCGCGTTCAGCGCATTGGGCAGCCACTCCGTTTCTTCCGCCAAGCTCAGCAGCACGGGAACTCCGCGGCGATCCCCCCGGTCGCAAAGGAAGGCGGCCGCCGTCCACCGGTCGAAGGCGGAGCGGGCCGCAAGCATGGCCTCGAGGCCGGTCGAGTCCCCCAGTCGCGCGAGCGCGAGGGCCACCCGGGCCGGATCGCGTCCGGGAGATTTCAGGGCCGGAATGGCCTCGCGCGCCCCCAGGTCCGCCAGGGCCTCGGCCGCGCCACCCCTGAGATTCGAATCTCCGAGGAGCCCGATGAGGTCGGGAATCACGTCGCGGGCCCCAAGGCGCGCCAGGGCAAAGATCAGCCCGCTCCGTTCCCGGCACGAGGGATCGCGGAGGAGACGAAGGAGGTCCGGGACGACTTGAGTAGCGCGAAGTTCGGCGAGGGCCTCGCATGCGGACCCCCGGACCATCGCCGCCGGATCTTCCAACAAGCGAATGAGCGCGGGAACGGTTTCCCGGGAACCCAGGACCCCGATCGCCTCCGCCGCTTCCGAGCGGATTAGGGGAACGGGGTCGCCCAGGAGCGCGATCAGAAGGGGGACCGAGTCGCGGTCGCCGAGGACGGCCAGCGTCACGATGGCCTTCCGTCGGATGAAGAGGTCGGGATCACTCAACAGCCGGCGGACGCGCGGAGCCGCCTCTTTCGCGCCAAGGACCCGGAGCGCATCCATGGCTCCCGCCCGCGCGTAGACGTCCCGGTCATCCAGCATCGAAATCACGTCGGCCGAGACCTCCCGGGCTTCCAGGTCCCCCAGCAAGGAGGACGCCATGTACTGGTTGCTGGGATCACGCAGGAGCGGAAGGAGCCTTTGGGCGACGTCCCTTCCCCCACCCCGCCCCAGCACCATGCCCGCCCAAGTCCGAACCCGCGATTCCCGGTGGTCCAGGAGAGCCGCGACCCGGGGGCCATCCTCCGGAAGGTGAAGGATCGACAGGATCTGAAAGGCGCACTCTCGAAGGTCCTTCTGGCCGCTCTCAAGCCAGGCGAGGGCCGCCGGAATCACCCGACGATCCGACATCGCGGTGAGTCCCCGGGCGGCGACTATGGCCACTTCATAGCTGGGATCATCGAGAAGCCTCAGATAGTCCGCGACCGCGTCGGGAACCTTGTGGCGCTGAAGGGCGGCGGCCGCGGCGGCCCGGACGCCCGGACTTTCATCCGACGTCATTTTCCGGATGCGAGCCGTTTCCGGGCCGAGACCGGTCCCGGCCAGGTAATTCACGACCATGGCGCGGATCGCGGATTGCGGATCGTCCAGGAGCGGAAGGAGGTCCGCCCGCGCCGCCGGGGATGGCCGGTCGCCGGTCCATTCCACGGCGGCCCTGCGAAGGTCGATCTCCGAACTCTTGAGCAGGCCCCGCAGGACTTCGTCGGCGGCCGGGGTTTTCAGCGCCGTGATCGCCTGGAACGATTCTCTCGAAACGGACTCCTCCTTATCGAATCCTTCCACGAGGAACCCCAGGGGGTCGGGGTGCTTCGTGCGGACGAGGAGATCGGCGATCTCATCACCCCGAAGTACGCGCTCCTCGAAGAAAAGGCGCTCCAGCTCGGGTCGAAGGAGATCCGGCGCGGCGTCGGCCAGCAGGGACGCGGCCTGGGCGGCGGTGCGGCCGCCGAGCGCGAGGAGCCGGACGAGCTGGTCGGCCCCCACAGGCGTTTCGAACTTTCGCAGGGTCTGAAAGGCATCCCGGCGCACCGAGGGATCGGGATCATCGAGGAGGCGCGCGACAGCCGGAGCCGCCGATCGGGCCTTGCAGGAGGCGAGACAATCCAGCGCCCGGCGCCGGACCTCCGCCAGGGGATGGCCCAGGAAGGCCTCGATGTCCGCGATGGGGGCTCCGCCCTCCCGGCACCCTAGCGCGTCGAGGGCGGCATCCCGGGCCGCGCCGTTGTGATCCTTCAGGCTCAAGACCAGCGCGTCCGCGACCTCGATCTCCCGCCGCCCACCCAGCCGCTCGATGGCGTATACGCGGACGGACTCATCCGGATCCTGGAACAGCGCCCCGAGGCGGTCGGCGGGCGGGATCAAGCCCAGTTCGGCCGTCCACTTGATCGCCGCCTTGCGCACCGCCGGGGAGGGATCGGCCAGGAGGGCGGTCGCGGCCTCGGCGGGCTTCCCGGGATTCAGGCGGACGAGCAAGGCGAGCGCGTCGATCCGGATTTCCGGATTCTCGTGCCGGAGCAGCGCGCGCGCTTCGGCGATGGCTTCGACGGCCTGGTTCGAGGCCAGCGCGTCTTGAGCCCTGGATCGGATCCATCGATCCGGATTGCGGAGAAGGGGAATCAAGAGCGGGATGGATTCCGCCGGAAGGAAGGACGAATACTCGTCAAGGGCCGCCGCGAGCGCCATGGGATCCGAGGCGCATTCCCGAAGCGCGATGGAGACCAGGCCCCCGGGACCTTCGAACCTCTTGATCACCTCCATGAGCGCCCTGCGGGTCCGGTAATGGGGCTTCCGCAGGAGCCGGATCGCCTCCGGCTCCGCGCTTCGATGGCCCCACCGGACGACGGCGTCGCAAACCCCCTCGATCTCCTCGGGAGTCTGGGCCTGCCGCAGGGCCTCCGCCGCCAGGGGCTCCAGGTCCTCGCGCCGGAGTTCGGGGAACAGGTAGCGGGCGGAGCGGTCCGGCTCGGCGGCGAAGCCGAGGTACACCCGTGTCCACTCGCCCTCGTCGCCCCGGGCGAGGCGCCGCGCGAGGCCGGGGCTCGCCTTTTTCAACCCGGCGCTGAATCCGCGTTCCAGCTCCAGGGTTCGAAGAAGACGGCGCACCGAGCGCGCGAACTCGAGGTCGCGATCCTCCGCCACCCTCTTCAAGTGCGGTTCCGCGGCCTCCCCCAGTTTCTCCAGATCGAGGTAGGCCCGCTCGCGGAGGGCGATGTCGTCCGACCGGAGCTGTTCGATCAGCGCGGCGGGGTCCTGCTTCAGCGCCGGTCCCAGCGCGATCAGCGCGAAGATGGCGAGTTTTTTCACGTCTGAGATATTTGACGGGCGATCGCGCCCGATATTCCTAAGGTTATCATCGGACCTTCCATGAATCCCGCGGCACGAAAAGCCTGGGCCGGCACGAAAGTCGTCGTATCAACAGAACGCTACGTTCTCGTGGAGCTCGCCCCCGGGGCGCTCGATCGGAGCCCGGTCGGGATCAACGGCGGATTCTCGGCGATCATCCATGAGGCGGACACCGTTTCGCTGATCGTGAAAGAGTCGGCGTGGAAATCGAAGGAGCGCCGCGCGCGCGCGGTCCACGGCCCCCTGCGGCTCGTCACGCTGGAGGCGGAGCTGGAGCCCGAGCTCGCGGGCTACCTCTCCCCCGCCGCCGTCCGGCTGGCCGACGCGGGAATTCCGATCGTCCCGATCTGCGGCGCGACGCGGGATCACCTCCTGGTGCGGGACGTCGATGTCGACCGGGCGGCCGCGATGCTCGAAGGGCTGGCCCGGGACTGCGGGAGGCCGGCGTGACCCCCCAACCGCCGAAACCGCGGCCCGGGCCCGTCGTCTTTCAGGCGATCATCATCGTCTCCTTCGCCATCCTCGTGGCCGGAAGCCTCATGATGCTTTTCTGGCCCTACGGCTCCGGCCGGGCCGAGTTTTCCGGAACGACGCCGCATCCGTCCCTGCCCAATCCGGCCCGCGACGACCTCCGCGCCGAACGGACGCTGCAGCGGGGACGCGAGGCGCTCCGCCGCGTCGAAGAGTCCAAACCGCCGATTCCGAACGATGAGCGCGCGGCCCCATTGAACGAAGCGATCGAGGCCTTCACGGAGTACCTGAAGCACCGGCCGAAATACGCGCCGGTCCTGTACGACCGGGCCCGCGCGTACGACCTCGCCGGTCGCATCGTCGAGGCCGTGGAGGATTACGAGGCGGCCGCGGCGGCCGACCCTTCGCTGGCCCGGAGCCTCATTCCACGGATCGCCACGCTCCGGGGCCTGCTCCTGAAGAAGTGAGGGGCGAATCCCGAATTCCGCATTCCGAATTTCAGGATCCAGAATCGTGGACACCGGAAGCCCTGGATTCGGAATTCGATATTCGAAATTCGATCAGAAGATGGACTTCCCCAAGGCACTCAGGATCAGCTCGCTGCCGAACTCCGCGGTGTGGTTGCGGTTGTCGAAGATCGGGTTCACCTCGACGAGATCCATCGCGACCATTTTTTCCGAATCGGCGATCAATTCGAGGCAGAGGTGCGCCTCGCGGTAGTTGAGGCCCCCCTTTTTCGGCGTCCCCACGCCCGGGGCCACGCTCGGGTCGCAGGCGTCGATGTCGAAGCTCACGTGGATCCCCGCCGTCCCCTTCGAGGCGATCTCGACCGCCTCCTCGAGCACCTTCGAGACGCCCCGCTGGTCGATCTCCTTCATCGTGAAGACTTTCACGCCGCTGTCGTGGATCAGCTTTTTCTCGCGCTCGTCCAGGTCGCGCACTCCCAGGAGGACGCAGTTCGCCTCGTCGACCTTCGGCGCGAAGCCCCCCACCCCCGCGAGGCCGGCATCCCCCATTCCGAGGACGTGGGCGAGCGGCATTCCGTGGACGTTGCCGCTGTTGGTCGATTCCGGCGTGTTCATGTCGCCGTGGGCGTCGAACCAGATGACGCCGACCTTCTTCTTCTTCTCGCGGAAGAACTTCGCCGAGGCGGCGATCGATCCCATGGCGAGCGAATGGTCCCCGCCCAGGACCACCGGCACCCGGTCCTGCTTCATCGTCTTCAGGACCAGCTCGCACACGTCCTCGCAGACGTCGCGGATGTCGTCGGCGTATTTCTTGTTCATCTCGCCGATGTCGCACTCCTCGGGCAGCGGGACGTCCACGTCGCCGAAATCCTTCACGTCGATGCCGAGCGCGGCGATCCGGTCGGCCAGGCCGGTCACGCGGATCGCGCTGGGACCCATGTCGACCCCGCGGCGGTTGGCGCCCAAGTCGAGCGGCACGCCGATGATGGCGACTTTGCGGTTCATGGCTTGAGCAGCGCGCGGATCTTGCGGATCGCGTCCTGGATGTCCTTCACCATGCGCTTTTCCGTCTCCTTGGCAAGGCGCTTTTCGAGCGCGTCGGGGAACGTGGAGTCCCTCAGGAGGCTCATCTTGGCGATCACCGCGCGCCGGACCCGGAAGTTCGGATCGTCGAGCAGCTCGAGAATGCGCTTCCGGCCCCGGACGTCCCACTTCTTCTTCAGAAGGTCGCCGAGGAGTTCCGTCGCCCTGGTGCGGATCACGGGATGGACTCCGTATTCGGTCGCCTTCAGGCACGCGTTCATTGTCGCCGGATGCTGGGCCTCGGCCATGCCGGCGAGGATTCCCGGGAAGACGACCTCGTCCCCGAGGTACTGGGCATACCCGCTGAACAGATCCACGGGTTTCTTCCGCTTTCCGAGCGACGTCGCGGCGGCCGCTCGGCATGCCGGGCTCGCGTCCTTCTCGAACGTCGCCGCCAGGGCTTCGGCCGCCTCCTCCGCGTGGTTCGCCAGCGCCTTGAGGACGGCCACGCGCACGAGGGTGGCGGGCTGCCTCAGCGCGGCGACCAGCGCCCTCCGGGCTTCCAGGGACTTGATCTCCCCCAGCGATTCCGCCGCCGCGATCCGGACCCGGAATGATCCGTCGTGGGCGAGGGCGTTCGTCAGCGTCGCCGTGGCTTCCGCTTTCCCCGAAAGCTCCCGCGCCGCCCACCACCGGTGCCAGGCCTGGTCGTCCCGCTCGAGCTGGCGCATGAGCTCCGCGGGTGTCCGCGCGAATTCGAACGTTTTGAGGATCGACCCGTCGCGATCGAAGTCGATGATCTCCGGAATGCCGTCGACGTCGAACGTGAAGGTCTGCGTCCGCTCCTTGACCTCGATCCGGTGCGTCTTCCGCCCCGATTCCGTTTCGATCTCGACGTCGATGGGGACGCGGAAGACCGGCTGCTCGGTCTGGAGATCTTTCCAGACGAGCTTACGGGCGGGCTGGGTCTGCTCCACCGTCATGGTCACGCGCCCCGGGACGGGCTCGAACGTGGCCGTCACCTTGAAGGCGGGATGGCCCGCCTTGAACAACCACTGGTCGAAGAAGGCCTTGAGGTCGCGCCCCGAGGCCTCCTCCATCGCGATCCGGAAGTCGTCGGTCGCGACGATGCCGGCGCGGTGCTTGGTGAGGTAGTGCTTGATTCCCTTCCACCAGAGATCGTCCCCCAGCTCGCTACGGAGCATGTGGAGGATCCACGCGCCCTTGGGATAGATGTGCGCGTCGAAGACGTCGTCGGGCCACGTGTAGTAGTCGCAGGCCGTGGGACGCATGTACTCGTTCTTGCATTCGCCGAAATACCAGTTGGCGGCGTCCTGGAGATCGGCGACGAGCGCCTCGCGCCCGCCGACGCTTTCCTGCCAGAGCGCCTCCATGTAGGTGGCGAATCCCTCGTTGAGCCAGGCGTGGCCCCAGGTTCGGCAGGTGACGAGATCCCCGAACCACTGGTGCGCCAGCTCGTGGGCGATGAGGCCCTCGGAATCCCGGTCGACCCAGCTCCGCTTCTTCACCACCGTCCCGGGGTGGAGCGTCGTCGCGGAGATGTTCTCCATGCCGCCCCAAGTGAAGTCCTCGACCACGACTTGCGCGTACTTCGCGTAAGGATAGGGAACGCCCGTCCGCTCCGAGAAAAAACGGATCATTTCCGGCGTGCGCCTGAAGGTGTTCCGGATCTCCTCTTCGGTGTGCCAGCCGCTCGGCACGTAGTACGTCACCGGCACTTTGACCGTCTCGCCTTCGTATTCGTCCTCCACGACGTCGAAGGCCCCCACCACAATGGAGGTCAGTAGGCCGCGTGCGGAATGTCCATCTTCCAGTGATCGTTCCGCCATCCGTCGGCGGTCTTGGACTCGACAAGGGCCCCGTTCGAGATGGTCCGGTACTTCTCCCGCACCTTCAGGAAAAGCTCGCTCGTCGCGCGGTCGTTCGGATGGTCGTAGCAGGGGAACCAGTAATGGTTGTATTCGGTCTCGCCCTGCGACCAGACCATCCACGGACGCTTCGGATAGGCCTTCTCGGGTTCGATGAAGGTGAGGCCGCTCGTCGGACGCCCCGTGTAGGCGATCGTCAGCTTGACCTCGGTCCCCTTGGGCGGCTTCTGACCGAGATCAATCACGAGCCTTTCGTCCTTGTGGGTGAACTTGAGGGGTTTCGAGTCCCCGCCGGTGACCTCGCCAATCTTCATGTCGGCGGCGTCCAGCTCGAACGTGCCCGTTTCCGCGGCGGTGGCGAGGTCAATCGTCGCGCGGCCCGTGACCTCGTGATTAGGATTGCGGTCGTCGATTTCCAGCGAGATGGCGTAGTGGCGGACGTCGATGTTCGACGTCGGCTCCGGCTGGCGGCGGTTCAGCGGGTCATTGAACGGGGTCCACGGGGTCTCCTGGCCGAGTACCGAGAGAATCAGCAGGACGAGAAGGCCGTATCTCATGCGGCTATGAAACCGGCCGGCCCGCGGGAAGTCACCTATTTTCGGCTGGTCAGGCCCCCACCGCCATGAGCGCTCGCATTCGTCCAAGGGCGGTATGCATCCGGGATTTCACCGTCCCCAGAGGGATCGCCAGGCGTCGCGCGATCCGGTGGTACGCGAGCCCCTCAAACGCCGCGAGACAAAGCACCGCGCGCTGGGCCTCGGGCAGGGCCGAGATCGCCCGGCGGAGTTCCGCGGTCCGCTCGTGATCCGATGCGATATCGTCGGGCGGGGGCTCGTCCCCCTCGAGGCGATCCGCAACGCCCGCCAAGTCGCAGCCGTCGGAATCGTCGAACGAAACGGTGCGCGGCGCCGTCCGGCGCGCGCGGAGACGGTCGATCCCGTGATTCCTCGCAACCGTGATGAGGAAGGTGGTGAACCGGGCGCGCGCCTCGTACCGGCCGAGGAAGCGGAAGAGTTTCAGGAGCACATCCTGGGCTCCGTCCTCCGCCGCGTTGAAATCCCAGAGCTGGCGCGCGAAGAAAACCGTGAGCGTCCGGCGGTGGCGGTCGGCCAGGATGCCGAACGCGGAGGAATCTCCGCGCTTCACGGCCTCGATGAGCGCTTCGTCGGTCGCGTGAACCAGCTGTGTGGCCGCCATGCGGGCCCCCTTCCGGTGCGGGGGCGGCATAGGCCCTGTCAAGACTCGGGGGTGAGCCGCCCCGCTTCGAGGAGGCTCCGGATCCGCGCGGCCAGCGCCCGGCCCCGGGGGCCGGTGGCGCGCGCTTCCAGGCGCCGTTCCGTGGCTCCGGTCACCTCGATCCGGACCTCCAGCAGATCACCCAGCAAATCCCCTGCCTTGTCGGACCATTCCACTACCGTTAGAGATGGGGCCAGGAGATCAAGGTAGCCGAGCGCCTCGAGATCCGGGGAATCGAGGCGGTACAGGTCGTAATGGCGGACCGGCAACCGCCCGGAATACGAATTCAACAGGACGAACGTCGGGCTCGTCACCAGAGCGGCCGATTTGACCCCGGCGCCCACCGCGAGACCCTTGACGAACTGGGTCTTGCCGGCGCCCAGGTCGCCCACGAGGCCCACGACATCGCCTGATTCAGCCGCTTTTCCCGCGAGTTCTCCGAGGCGGCGGGTTTCGGACTCGCTATTTGAGATGTAGCGAAACTCCACATGAGGGGACATTTGCGTCATTCTCTGAGCTTTCAGCTGTCGGCATTCAGCGGTCAGCTTCTCGATCCGGCTGATTGCTGAATGCTATACAAATTGGTGCTCGAATCCCCGCGGATCGATGGCGCGGGCTGACCCATCCGCATCGACGAGACGGATTCCAGCGTCGGGCCGGATCCGGCCGATGATGATCCCCTTTCGTGCCCGTTCGATTTTCCAGGCGGTCGCCGGGTCGGCCGCCGCGAGGAGCTCATAATCTTCACCGTCGCGCAGGGCGCCTTTGAGCGTCGACCCCCGCGCCACAGGAATGCGCGGAGCCATGAGGTCGGCGCCCACGCCCCCCGCTTCGCAGAGATGGCCCAGGTCCCGGGCGAGGCCATCGCTGATGTCGATCATCGCATGCACCCGGAGTCGCGTCGCAAACAGGCGTCCCTCCGCCAGCCGCGGCGGGAAGGTCAGGTGGCGGCCGCGAATCGAACCGCCGAGGGGTCCAGTCACCACCAGAAGGTCCCCCGGCCGCGCCCCTTTCCGGAGCACGGGCGCCGCCCCTTTCATGTCGCCGAGGACCGAGACGCTCACCATGAGCGGCCCCCGGTGGGTGGCGATGTCGCCGCCGACGACGGGCACGCCGAGCCGCTCCATCCCCTTCTGCAGCCGCTTGGCCCGCGCCAGAGTCCACGATCGGGGAAGCACCGCCGCCGCGAGCGCGGCGACCGGCACGCCCCCCATCGCCGCGATGTCGGAGAGCGGCCGCGCGAGGGCCTTGTAGCCGATCTTCCCGGGCGGCGTCCCGCGCGTGAAGTGCACGCCTTCGACCACGGAGTCGACCTTGAACAGGAGCCGCTCGCGTCCGAAGCGGAGGACGGCTGCGTCGTCGCCGCTGTCGACGACAATCGGGCCGCGACCCCGCCCGAGGCGCGCGTGAATCCACTTCAGAAGTTCCAGCTCGCCGCTCATGCCGCCTTCTTCTCCCGGCTTCCGCACGCGAATGTGGCGCAAAGACCGTTGAATAGCCAGCACTCGGCGTGATGAATGGCGCCGCACTTCGCGCACCGGACGATTTTTCCGCGTGACAACGGCGTGCCGCACACGGGACACCGCGTCTGCTCGTCCAGCACCTCCTTCACCTTCGAGAGGACGAAGTCGGCGGGCGAAGGAAGGTCGAGCAGGTCGAGGATCTGGAACGACATCCCCACCAGAGTTTCCACGGGGATCAGCTCCGCGGGCCGGATCTGGGCCCGGAGGACGAACTGCTCGGGAGTCAGCCGCAGAAAGAAATCCCACCGGCGCTCCACCTGGAGGATGAGCCGGCGGACGTCGGTGCGGAGCCATTTGAGCGCCCACGCTTCGTCGCTCCCCCAGATCTCGAGGCGGTCGTCGAATTCCGCGTCGCCCGCCTGGAAATCGCGGAACCCGATTTCCTCGAGGAGGGAGCGTCGGAGGCCGAGGCTCGATACGGTGAGCCACCCGCCCTCTTCGCCCTGGAGATGAAAGGCGACTTCCACGTTGTGGCGCATGCCCGGGCGTATGGCGACCGCCGCCGGAAACCCCCGGCGTTCGAAAGGCAGCGATGCGTCCCCGGTGAGCCGCGCGGACGCGCCGATCCGGGGAGCGAGGGCCATCAGGATCTCGCGCGCCACGAGATGGTCCCTCCGCCGCCGCATGACGTCCCACGCGATCTTTACCCCGAACAGAATGCACGCGCCGAGGAAGAGAATGAAGGCGGTCATGCGAGGAGCGGCCGGATGCGGTCGAAGGCCCGCTTCGCCACCTCGGGGGCGTCCTTCTGGAAGGGGTAAAGCTCGATCGTGACCCAGCCCGCGTAGCCGATGTCCTTGAGCGCGTCGAAGACGGCGGCAAAATCGATCGCTCCATCGCCGGGCGGGAGATGGAAGTGGACCCGGTCGGCCGCGATGTCCTCGAGATGGAAGTGGGACGCTTTCCGGCCGACGCCGCGGATGAGCGCGGCGGGATCCTCCCCCACGCAGTAGAAGTGGCCCATGTCGAAGTTGAGTCCGGCGCCGGGAAAAGTCATGAAGTCGCGCTCGAACTCCTCGTACTCCCGGCCGCGCTCGAGAAGGAGGCCGGGCTCGGGCTCGACCAGGACGGTGACGCCGAGCTCCTCGGCGCGCCGGGCGGCGCGCTCCAGTCCCTGCGCGAAGAGTCGGCTGACTTCCCCGCGCGGGCGTCCCTCGAGCGGCCCGCCGGGCTCCGTCGACACCGTCTGGGCGCCGAGGGCCGCGGCGATCTCGACGCACCGGATCGTGTGGACGATCCGGGCTTCGCGGACGGCGGGGTCCGGATCGACCCAGCTGGGCCAGTGGAAGGTCCCCTCGCGCCCCGTCCCGGGATGGCGGTAGCCGCACATCATGAAGGCATTCAGGTTGGAGAGGCCGAGCCGGCCGGCCTGGAGCGCGCGGCGGATCGAGTCGATCCGGGCGGTCGTGACGTCGGGAGGCCACGCGTGGGGCGCGTCGCACATGAGCTCGATCCCGTCGTACCCGATCCGGGCGAGAATCGAGATGGCCTCCTCGATCGGGAACGAGCGGAAAGCGTTGGAGCTGAAAGCCAGTTTCATGAGAAACCGAGTTTAGCAGGAAAAAACCAGGGAGCTTCAGAGCTTCAGAGCTCCAAAGCTCCATGACGTCTGAGGTTCACTGCTCTCGGGGCCGCTTTTTGAAGCTTTGAAGCTATTGAAGCTCCGAAGCTATTGAAGCTTTGAAGCTCGCCTAGGATAATCTCCACACCCAAACACGGAGGCCTCATCGAAACGACCGAGTTCACCGACGATTATCACTTCAAGCTCGTCCGCAAGATCGCGGACGGCGGCATGGGCTCGGTCTACGAGGCGATCCTGTACGGGTCCGAGGGGTTCGAGAAGCAGATCACGATCAAGACGATCCGCGAGCGCTTCACGGGGGACAGCGACTTCGTCGACATGTTCATCGGCGAGGCCAAGCTCGTTGCGGACCTCGTCCACCAGAACATCGTCCAGATCTACAAGCTCGGCATGATCGAGAAGACCTTCTACATCGCCATGGAGTACGTGCAGGGCGTGAACCTGCAGGAGTTCATGGCGCGGCACCTGGAGCTGGGCCTGAAGGTGCCGATCGACCTCGGGGCGTTCATCATGAGCCGGGTCTGCCGGGGCCTCGAGTACGCCCATTCGAAGCGCGACCGCAACGGCAACCCCCTGGGGGTCGTCCACCGTGACGTCTCCCCCAAGAACCTGATGATCAGCGCGGAGGGCGAGGTCAAGATCACCGACTTCGGGATCGCCAAGGCGCGCAAGCTCATGAAGGACCAGGAGGGGACGGTCCTCATGGGGAAGGCGCAGTACATGTCGCCGGAGCAGGCGCAGTACATGGCGACCGACCGGCGCAGCGACATCTTCTCGCTGGCCGTGGTGATGACGGAGCTGCTCACGGGCGAGTCGATTTTCGGGACGACCGAGGACACGACGATGATCCTCGGGAACGTGGTGCAGAAACAGATCCCGCGTCCCCGGGACCTCAATCCCGACATCCCCGAGGCGCTCGAGAAGATCATCCTGAAGGCGCTGGAGCGGAGCGTGTCCCGGCGCTACCAGGACGCGGGCAAGATGGGCTACGACCTCGAGTATTTCATGTACCACAAGGGGTACGGCCCCACGATCGTGACGCTCGAGAAGTACATGCGCCAGCTCTTCCCGCGCCTCTACGTGGCGCCGATGGAGCGGGCGTACGCCGACACGGTGCCGATCAAGAAGCCGACCGAGCTCAAGACCGCGACGCCCGTCGAGGCGTCGGCCAAACCGACAGACCGGCCGAAACAGTAGTCTTTCCGCTGTCATCCGTCATCGGTCATCCGTCATCACTTCGTTGCGTCATGGGTCGTT
>DASXTT010000078.1:0-6544 GCA_036505255.1 Planctomycetota bacterium
GCTGCCGATGAGCTTCATCGAAGGTGGGGCGACTGACAATCGCAGGGTGAGCTTGGCGTATCAGAATCCAATCGCTGTTGGGATTGGGAATGACCTTGCGCCGGAGCAAGTATGACCTCGCCAGCGCGGCGCCGTTTCTGATCTGGTGAAAGCTCCCTTCAGTCCTTCGGTTCCAGACCATGTCCCCGGTGTAGATAGGGTTGGCGATGATCTCATGGATGGTGCTACTCGACCAAGTGCCGTCGTGAAGGCAGGACCACTCGGCTGCACGAGGCGAAGGTACACCAAGGTCATTCAGCCGCTCTGCGATGCCCGTGTACCCCGTGCCGGCCACATACATCCTGAAGATGCGCCGAACCACCTTGACCCGGTCGAGAGCACTGAAGACAAGCCTGGCGCGGTCGCTCTTGGAGATGTTGAGGTTTTCCCCCTTGGAAAGACCGCGACTGACCCCGCCAGTCTCGTTCAACACGTTCTTGGTGCGATCGGGGTTGTACCTGATGACGAACAAGAACTCGCCGCGCTGATTCGTGTACCTGAGGTCGTACCCGTAAGGCGGGACTCCGCCCATCCACCAGCCGCCAGCGATTTTCGTAAGGAGGCCCCGGATCGTCACCTTCGATAGATCCTTAGACTCCTCCCGGGCCTGCCACTGCTTGACGGCCCGTAGCAGGTCATCCGCGTCATTTCCCAGGAAGTTTTCGACTACGTAGCGCACCTCAACGCCGTGCATGCGCAGCAGGTAGCGGTAGTAGCCCGCCTCATCGTTGTCCAAGCGCCCGAACCGCTTCACGTCGTAGACCAGAATCGTCTTCCAAGGTTGCCCCGGCTTCTGAGCATCGGCGATCATTCGTAGGAAGGCAGGACGCCCTTCTGCCGTGCTCCCGCTAACGGCGTCGTCGACGTAGAAGTGCGAGACTTCAAGCCCGTGCTGTTCCGCGTACTTGAGGATCGCCTGCTGCTGGTCCGGGATGGACTGCTCCTGCCTGTCGGTGGATCTGCGCAGATAGGCGACGGCTTGCGGATGATGGGGTTTGTGCTCAGACACTTCAGAGAAGCCTGCTGGAAACCATGGCCTCTCAACAAATCCGCTGGAGACGGATGGTATTCGGGGCTTCACTGTTGTCGCAACCCCCAGGCCCCAGCCTCACCATTCTCAACGGTGAGGAATCGAAAGGCCTCTTGGTTGAGACCGCCCAAGTAGCCAGGCGGATTGATACGGGAGACTCTGAAAAGGCGAGCGATGAGGCTGTCGAGTTCGTTGACGTTCAAGAGGTACTTGGCCGTATTCGGTCCTCTTTCAGGCTTGACGTACTCCTCTGGTGGGCCGTACTGGAGTGACATGGAAGCTCCGTGTTTCAGATACTCATCCGGGTATCGAATCTCATCGAAGAGGTCGAGGCCCGAGATGAGATCGTCGAGGTCATCCAGTGCTACCCCAGGATGATCCCTTTTGAAGGCCGTCCATGCCCTCACAAGATCGTGACCGAATTCCTGTTTGATCTCTTCGAGGGCGCGGGTTCTTGAGAGATCGCTCTTCAGGATCATTTCCACTGCATGATGCATCAGGATACCTGTGACGGGGATTAGGTGACATCGAGCGGCAGCTCGACCAGCGACGTAATACTGAATCCCCATCAGCATCAGGTGCATCTCGGCATGGGGGTGGATTTGCATGAAAGGTCTCCTTACTCTGCCATGGCCCGTGCTGGCCCTGGCGAAATGCCACGGAACTACTCAGATCGGAAGGCATGATACCTCTGCCCTGCTTGGCAGTTCGGTTACCGCCTCTCTCCCCAAATCCGAGAGGTTGAGAGGTTCCAGGGGCGTTTGGAGGGCCATGGAGGGCACTAAAGCGGGGTCCTGCAAATGGCTGGGCTGGCCGTAGCCCGCCAGCGGCCCCACCCCGCTCTATCCGTTTGGCTGTGGCGGCCTTACAGGGGCATCTCAGGGCATGGGATCTCCTCGATTTTTCTCAGCGGGGGGCGAGTTCGTAATCCGTAACAGAAGCTCCCCGGCCAGGACTCGAACCTGGAACCTTGCGGTTAACAGCCGCTCGCTCTACCATTGAGCTACCGGGGAACGAGGGTGCGGCCCGGAGATTATAGGCCGCGCCCGCCCAACGTCAACTCCGGCGCCTTCCCGCTCCCTCCGGCTCGACGATTGAAGCTCCTGGAGCCGGGCCCTGGGAACGGGGTGCCGGAAGCTGAAATCGGACTCCACCGTCGTATCATCTCGGCACCGTGATCCCCTCTCGGCGCCTTCGCTTTGTAGACCTCTTCCGCGGCCTGCTGATGATCCACATGGCCCTCGACCACAGCTCCCTGTTCTGGAACGCCGACCGCTTCGCCGACGAGTTCTGGGATCACCTCCCTCCCCCCCACGACCTCCCCAACTTCCTCGCCCGCTTCACCGGATTCTTCGTCGCCCCCGGGTTCTCCTTCATGGCCGGATTCATGGTCGCCGTCACCGACGCCGCCCGCGACGCCCGCGGAGAGCCCGAGTCCGCCGTCCGCCGACGCCTCCTCGCCCGCGCCGCCCTCCTCATCGCCGCCGAAACGATCTTCTTCAGCCTCGCCTTCGGACGGTGGCAGGTCGGAGTCCTCACCTCCCTCGGCGCGTCGCTCTTCCTCATCACCTTCATCCGCCGCGCGCCCACCCGATGGCTTCTCGCGGCGGCCCTCGCGATTCTGGCGCTCCATCCGCTTCTGCGCGCGCTCTGGACCGGCCGGCTCGACGCCGCGGGGATCGCGATCAAACTCCTGCACCAAGCGGGGAAGTGGGACCGCTTCGAGGTCTACTATCCGCTCGTCCCGTGGATCGGTGTCATGCTCCTCGGACTCGCCGCCGGCCGCGGATACGTGCTTCGCGGCGCGCGCTCGTGGTGGACGTTCGCCGCGATCTTCGCCGCGGCCTTCCTCGCGGTCCGGATCGGCCACATCGGCGCCGCGGGAGGCTACGACCGCGTCCTTTCGTGCGCCTTCTTCACGTGGTCGAAGTATCCGCCCGACCTGCCGTGGCTCGCCGCGTCGTTCGCCGCGATCTTCGCGCTCCTCGCCCTCCTCGAACGCTTCCAGTCGAGCCGGGCCCTCGCTTCCGCGCCGGCCGAGTTCGTCGCGACCTTCGGGCGCGTTCCATTTTTCTTCTACCTGGTCCACTTCGCCGTCCTGCAAGTCACCTCGCCGCGGGAACCGCGGACGCTTCCGGTGGCCCTCGCCGTCTGGGCGGCGCTCCTCCTCCTGCTCTGGTGGCCCTGCCGGGCGTGGCATCGCTGGAGAGCAAAGTCCGAAGTCCGAAGTCCGAAGCCGGTGTGAAGAGGTCCAATGTTCGAAGTCCTTCGTCCGTTGTCGGTCAACGACCGGTGACCCGGCACCCCGGACGCTGGACCTCCCTCGGGCGACCTCGGACCTCGGACATCGGACCTCGGACATCGGACTTTGACCTCCCCTTTGGAATAGGTTCCAAAGTTCCTTAGCCCCCGTATAATCAATCCATGGCCACCCTCCACGTCTACGCCGGGAGTCTGGACCGACTCGAGGCCATGCTCTTCGCCCGGCGCCCGAATAAGGCCAATTACGGGCCGCCGGACAAGCTCCTGGAGCACCTCCAGAACGAGAACGTGCTGGAGCGCGTCCGCGCCGGCGCGGGCCCCGCGGATTCCGACGACGCCGAGGAGGCCCTCAAGCGGTTCGTGGACGGCCCTCCGCCGGAGGAGCCGCTCGACCGGACCCACGCGCTCGTCCTCCACGGCATCATGGAAGTGCTCTGCGCGCGGATCGGCGACGAGGGATTCGGCGCCACCACCGTCGCCGCGCTCGCCGACTTCGGCGCCCGGTTCCGGGAATCGCTCGGCGCCCCGATCGCGGAAAGCCTGACGACCCGCCGCCTCCCCTTCGTCCATTTCGCGGACGACGTCGTCTCGCCCTTCTTCAGCTACTGGATGCACGACGAGATGAAGGCATTCCTGAAGCGGTTGCCGGCGGCGCTCACGGCGGCGGGAGGGGACGCCGCGGCCATCCAGACGCTTCACCGGCTCCGCGAGCAGTGGACCGACGCGGTGGGTCAAGGCCCGGACGCAATCCTGGTCGGGGTAGTGTGAATAGACCGCTGCCTGCTTCCCGCTCCCGGCTTCCGGCAGGAAGCCGGGAGCCGGCAGCTGGAGGCTGACCGTCCAGGGTTTTTCTGTTAACTTGCGGTTGATGACCAAGTCTTCCGTTTCCGTTGATCAGGCTCTCATCAATTTTCTCGCTCTCGAGGCGCCTTTCCTCCTCCCCGAAGCGACCTCGATCGAGGACCTCCGCAAGGCGATCCGCCGCATCTCCGCCGACCCGACGCCGCTCTGGCCCGGCGTCACCGCCGCCGACGCCGCCGCGTGGACGCGCGACGCGCTCCTCGATCAGATCGAGGGATTCCTCCGCCGGCAGGAACTCCGCGCCTCCCTCACCCGGGAGGAGCGGCGCGAGATGTACCGCGCCATGCTCCTGACCCGCGAGGTCGACACCCTTCTCAAGCGGTGGTTCGTCGAGAAAAAATTCGCCTGGACCGCGCCCGACGGGACCGCCCATCCCTCGCCCCAGAAGGGGTTCCGGTCGTGGGGGCAGGAGGCGATCGTCGGTGTCGGCGCCCGGCTCCGCCGCGGCCCGGGCGGGGACGTGGTGGGGCCGCTCATCCGCGACCTCGGCGTCGCCCTCATGTGGTCGGGCGACGTCGTCAACGTCCTGACGGCCCAGGCGGGGAAAACCGGCGGCCCCATGGAGGGGCGCGATCTTCACATCGGCGACCTCGACCGGGGCGTCCTGCCCGCGACGGCGCCGCTCGCGATTTCAACCCAGACCCTCGTCGGGATCGCCTATTCGTTCAAACTCGACGGGAGCGACCGCATCGCGGTTTCGTTCATCGGCGAAGGGGGATCGAGCCTCGGCGAGTGGCACGAGGCGATCAACTTCGCCGCGGCCCAGCGGCTGAACATGGCCTTCTTCCTGGAAAATAATCGCTGGGCGCTCGGCACCCACTGGTCGGAGCAGGCTCTGCTGAAGCGATTCAGCGCGAAGGCGGCGGGCTATGGTATCCCGGGCATTACGATTTTCGGCAACGACCCCGACGAGATCGCGGCCGCCACGGCCTGGGCGGCGGAACGCGCGAGGGCGGGGAAGGGGCCGGCGCTCATCGAGCTCGCGACCTACCGGCGCTCCGGCCACGCCCACCACGACGACGACCGCTTCCACGGCCAGAAGGAGCAGGGCATCGCCGGGTACGAGGTCGACGAGGAGCGGGCGCTCTGGGAGAAGGCGGACCCGATCGACCTCTACGAGCGGCGGCTCCTCGATGAGGGCGTCCTGGGAAAGCGGGATCCCGAGGCGATGCGGAAGGAGGTCGCCGGACTCGTGCGGGAGGCCGCGGCGCGGGTCGAGAAGGCTCCGTGGCCCGAGCCGAAGCCGCAGGTCGCGCGCGTCTTCGCGACCCGCGAGGATCCCGCGCCCGCGAAGGCCGCGCCCAAGACCCGGTTGATGGCGTACGACGAGGCGGTCCGGCTGGCGATGCAGGAACTTCTCGAGGAGGACCCGCGCGTCTTCCTCCTGGGCGAGGACATCGGCGGCCGGTACGGCGGGGCGTTCGGCGTGACGCGCGGCCTCGCGAAGAAGTTCGGGCCCGCGCGGGTGCTTAACACGCCGCTCGCGGAGTCGGCGATCGTGGGGTGCGCCGTGGGGTCGGCGCTCATGGGGAAGCGGCCGATCGTCGAGATGCAGTTCGCCGATTTCCTCGCGCCCGGCTTCAACGCGCTCGTGAACAACGCGGCGAAGATCCATTGGCGATACGGTAAACGCGTGCCGATGGTGGTGCGCCTCCCGTACGGCGGCGCGACCGGGACGATGAAAAAACTGCTCGGGGGCGGCCCTTTCCACTCACAGTGTCCCGAGGGCTGGTTCCTCCGGACGCCGGGGTGGAAGATCGTGGCGCCTTCGACGCCGGCCGACGCCAAGGGACTGCTCGTCGCGGCCGTTCGTGACGGCAACCCCGTGATTTTCCTGGAAGCCAAGGGACTCTATTCGTTCTTCCGCACCGATCTGCGCGAGGAGGTGCCGGTTGGTACGGGCTTCGAGGTGCCCCTTGGGTCGGCCGCGGTGCGCCGGGAAGGCCGCGACATCACGTGCGCGACGTACGGGGCGATGACGTGGACGGCGCTCGAGGCGGCGAAGCGGCTGGAGGGGGAGGGGATCTCGCTCGAGGTGCTCGACCTGCGCTCGCTTGTCCCGCTCGACGAGGAGGCGCTCCTGCGCTCGGTATCGAAGACCCACCGGCTGATGGTCCTTCACGAGGACTCGAAGCGTGGCGGGCCGGGGGCGGAGATCGCGGCGATCGTCGCGGAGAAGGCGCTCTACGAGCTCGAGGCGCCGGTGCTCCGCGTGGCGGCGCCCGACGAGCCCGTGCCGTACGCGCCGCCGCTCGAATGGGCCCACCTGCCCAAGGCGGAAAACGTAATTGAAGCGGCACGAAAGCTCATGAAGTGAATCGAAGGTTGCGGATGGCGGGACCGGAAATCTGC
>DASXTT010000079.1:0-8734 GCA_036505255.1 Planctomycetota bacterium
AAGAGGGGGCAGACTTCCCGGAAAGTCCCACCGAAGTTCCACAGGCAAGTTTAGAGTTCGGAGGCTCCCTTGAGGAGCCGGCGGAGAGAGTCGACCTCGCCCCGCAGCACCTCGTCGCTCTCCAGCCCGCGCTGGACACGCTTCAGTCCGTACACCACCGTCGAGTGGTCCTTCCCACCGAAGAACGACCCGATCTCGGCGAGGGAATGGCTCGTCATCTCCTTGCACAGGAACATGGCGACCTGGCGGGCCTTCGAGATCGACTTGGTCCACGTCCGGGTGCGGAGGTCGGCGACCTTCTTGCCGTAATACCGGGCGACGAACTCCTGGATTCGGGGGATGCCGATCGGCGGCGCGCCGCCCGACCCGACGTCCTTCAGGGCTTCACGCGCCAGGGCGAGATCGACGGCGCGGCCCGAGAGCGTGGCGTAGGCGATGAGCTTGTTCACCGCGCCCTCGAGTTCGCGGATGTTCGTGTCGACCGCCGACGCGACGAAGGAGAGCACATCCTCGGGGATCTCGCGCTGCTTCAATTCCGCCTTCCGTCGCAGGATCGCCACGCGCATCTCGAAGGTCGGCGGGTCGACGCGGGCCTCGAACCCCGCGAGGAACCGCGAGACGAGCTGCTCCTTGAGCGTGCGGATCTCCTTCGGTCCGGAGTCGCTCGAGAGGACGATCCTCCGCTGGGCCATGTGGAGCGCGTTGAAGGTGTGGAAGAACTCCTCCTGGCTGGAATCCTTGCCCGCGAGGAAGTGGACGTCGTCGATGACGAGCGCGTCGGCGCCCCGCATGCGGCGGCGGAAATCCTCGATGCGCCCCTTCTGGAGCGCGCCGATGTACTCGTTCACGAAATGCTCGCACGAGAGGTAGAGGATGCGCGCGTACGGATTGCGGGCCAGCACCGAGTGGCAGATCGCCTGGAGGAGGTGGGTCTTGCCCAGCCCCACGCCGCCGTGGACGAAGAACGGGTTGTAGACGTTCCCGCCCCCCTCGGCGACGGAGAGCGCGGCCGCGTGGGCGACGCGATTCGTCGGGCCGGCGACGAAGGTGTCGAAGGTGTAGTTCGGATTCAGGACCAGGTCGCCGCTGGCCGCGGCCGCCGGGGCGGGGCGCGGCGGGACGGCGCGGGCCGCGGGCCTTGGCGCGGGAGGGGGAGGCGCGAAAACGGCCATCGCCTCGGCCGAGTCGCTGATGCGGAAGGCGAGCCCGGGCGCGCGGCCGAAGACCTGGCGGAACGCCTCCTCGAGCGGGCGGCGGATCTCGCGTTCGAGCCAGTCGCGGTAGAAGGCGTTCGGGACCGGGACTTCGAAGGTGTTCTCCGCGACCTCCTCGATCGCCAGGTTGCGGCACCACGTCTGGAAGATGGCCGGCGGCACAGCCTGCTCGAGGCGGGTGAGGATCGACTCGCGGGTTTCGGGGGCGAGCGCGGTCATTTGGGGATCGTCCGTTCGAAGGCCCAGAGGAAGGCGAGCCGGGCGAGCCACGCGCCGCCGGCAAAGACGGCGAGGAGAACGATCCAGAAGAAGATGCTTCGGACCGCGCCCGGGCCCCTGATGACGAGCATGCCGCGATCGCGGGCCGGGCCCCGATCCGAGCCCGCCGGGGCCGCGTCGACCGGCGCCGCGGGCGCCTCGGAGGCCCGCGGGACGCGCAGCTCGGGGGCGAGACCCCCGTCGTCGCGGTCCAGCTCGAAGGTGAAGACGGTGCGGCCGATGCGGATCCGGTCCCCGGGGTAGAGGACCTCGGGGGCCCCGACGGGCGCCTCGTTCAGGAAGGTCCCGTTGCGGCTTTCGAGGTCGCGGATGACGTAGGCGCGGCCGTCGAAGGCGATGCCGGTGTTTTCGCGGGAGGACTGGGTGTCGTCGAGCATGACGCCGCACCCCTCGTGCCGGCCGATGATGAGGGATCGGCCGACGGGATAGCTGCGGGGCGGTCCCCCCGACTCCAGGATGATACGGGCCACGCGGAAGACTCCGATCCAAGGCGGGGCGGGCCCCGAAGGAAAGCGAAGCGCGTCCTTCACGGCCGGGGGGAGGCAGGATGTCCGCGTCGGTCGAAACGTCTATGTAAAAGTCTTTTGGACCGGTGCGCGCGCGGACGAAGCTCCCGATTCTCTCCGTTCGACTCCCCCGGACCCCGGCACCCTCTCAGTCCGGGGCCATTCTAGTCGCGACCGGAATCGCGTCAACCGTTTTTGTCGGAAGCTCCATGGATAATGCACGAGCGGCTCCGGCGTTACATGAAGAATGGCCCGCCTTCGCGCGCACAACATCGGAAATGGGCTGGTCTTTTTCGCGCCGGGGTCCGCCGCCGCGCCGGGGACTGGCGGGATCGGCCCCTCCCCCGTATCCTCCTTCTTCACGGCTCTCGGCGATCAGCGTTCAGCATTCGGCTTGCGGCGGGAAGCTTGGAGCGGCGGCTGAATGCCGGGTGCCGGGCGCTGATCGCCGAACTAATGGAGGCCTTGGGTTGTCCCAATTCCCAGAACCCCGGGAGGCGCCCGACGCCGCGGCCGAGGAGGCCCTCGTCCGACGGGCCCAGGCCGGCGACCGCGACGCCTTCCGATCGCTCTATCAGAAGTACCAGGACCGGGTCTTCGCGACGGCGTACCGCATCGCGGGCGACCGCGAGACGGCCGCCGACCTGACCCAGGAGGTCTTCGTCAAGATTTTCGAGGAGCTCCCAGGGTTCCGGTTCGGCAGCCGGTTCTCCACGTGGCTCTACCGCGTCGCGGCGAACCACGCCATCAACAAGGCCTCCGAGACGGCCCGGCACGCCCGGCTCAACGAGCGGCTGGCGCGCGAGCGCCCCGCCGCGGCCCCGGCGGACCCGCCCGCCCGCGACCGGTTCGCGGGCGAGCGCCTCCAGGCCGCGCTCGCCGGGCTCAGCGTCAAGCTGCGCGCCGTGACGGTCCTGCGGTACCTCGAGGGATTGTCGTACGAGGAAATCGCCGAAACCCTGGAGCTTTCGGTCGGGACCGTGAAGTCCCGGCTCTTCCTGGCCCACACGACGCTCCGGGAGTTGATGGAGGACGAAGTGAAGGAAGGTGACCGATGACCGCGAACGCGCCCTGCGCGATCTTCCGCGAGTCCCTGCTCGACTATCTCGACGAGGCGCTCCACCCCGCCGTGCGCGAGGCGGCCCGCGCCCACGAACGCTCCTGTGCCGGCTGCGCCGGCCTCGTCCGGAGCGTCCGCGAACAGCGCGCGCTCCTGTCGGCCCTCCCCCGCCCCGCCGCGCCCGAAAACCTCGGCGCGCGCATCGAGCGCGCCCTGGCGAGTTCCCGCCGCGCCGCCTTCCGGCCCCGGCGGTGGACGGCCTGGACCGCGGCCGCGGCCGCCGCGGCGGTCGTCGCGATCGGCCTCCTGGCCGGAATCCCCCGGCTCCGCGCCCCCGAGCGCTCCATCACGGTCATCGACGTGGAGCTCCCCGACCGAGGCACCCTCCTGGGCCGCTTCGCTCCGAGCTACGAGAACCCCACGGGGAGCCTGCTCGATCCGCTCGTCTCCAACGAAAATCCCTAGGGAAACATGATGTCGCGGAAAATGATCCGGAACGTCCTGGCGACCGCGGGACTCGCGCTCTTGGCCGCGCCGGCGGCCTTCGCGGTCTTCGCGGAGGCCAGCAACGGACGCGCCGCCGCGTTTCTCGAGGAAGTCCGTGCCGCGCAGGACCGCCTCCGCTTCCAGGGACGCAAGGTGGTCGCCTTCCATGACGGGACCGTCGTTCTCGACGTCCGCGCGGATCGCCCGGGCCGCGCTCGCGTCGAGGTCGTCTCGCGCCCGCCGGGCCGCCGGGGTTTCTCCTGGCCGGGACGCGGGCCCCGGGGCCGCTTCGCCGACCCCGCCCTCATCGCGGAGAACTACCGGCTCGAGTCCGTCGGAAGCGGGACCCTCGCGGGCCGCGAGGCGGACCGTTACTCGCTCCGCCCCCGCCGCCCGGGCCGCGCCGCCTATGAATTCGCCGTCGACCGCTCGACCCGCTTCCTTCTCGCCTTCCGCGCCGTGACGGCCGACGGCGCGACCCTTTATGATTCCCGATTCGAATCCGTCGAATTCAATCAACCCGCCCGGCCGGAGTCGAGCGCGCCCAAACCGTCCACACCCGCTCGTCCCTCTCAGGAAAAACCCCGGCGCGTCGTCCGGGAGCGCGTCACCGAGGACGAGCTCCGCGGCGCCATGCCCTTCACGGTGTGGCGCCCCCGCTGGATCCCCGAGGGGTTCCGGCTCCGCGCGCTCGAGCGGTACGTCATCCGCGACCTGGGCGAGGCGGTCATGGGGACCTGGACGGACGGGATGGCCACGATCTTCGTGGTCCAGACGGACGCGTCCAATCCGGCGTGGGAACTCTTCCGGGGCCTCTACCTCGGCCTTCCGGAAGCCCCTTCGCCCGCGGCGGCCGGAGCCGGCGCCGTGGCCCACCGGATGCGCCACCCCGGAGGCGCGATCCTCAACCTCACCCTCGAGGGGACGGAACTCCTGATCGGGGGGCAGATCGATCCCTCGGAACTGGAAGAGATGGCGAAACGGATGGTTAAAATCGACTGACAAAGGATGGAGGCCTCATGACGACGATCATGGCGGTGATGGCGACGCTCCTGGCGGCCCTTCCGGCGATCGCCCAGGAGGGGGAAGGGGAATCGCGCGAGCGGGAAAGCCGGCGGCGGATCCAGCAGGCGGAAGAGCGGATCCGGATCGCCCAGGATCCCGAGCGCCAGGCGGAACAGCGCGCCAAGTACCTGAAGGAACAGCTCGGCCTCACGGACGAGCAGGTGCAGAAGGCGACCGAGATCTACAAGCAGTCGCGCGAGGCGGAGCAGAAGCTCGAGAAGGAGCGGCAGGGGAAGCTCCGCGAGATCCTCAGCGACGACCAGAAGAAGAAGTACGACGAGATCCTCGAAAACCCCGGCCGCATGACCCCACGGCCCGGCGGCGGAGCCTTCGGCGGCTTCGACCGGATGATGGAAGGCTGGGCCGACACCCTCAAGAAGGAGCTCGGCCTCAGCGACGAGGCCTTCGACAAGGTGAAGGCGATCGTCGAGGACTTCCGCAAGAAGACCCAGGAGCGCATCGAGAAGCTCCGCGCGGAGGGCCTCCAGGGGATGAACTGGCAGGAGGAGATGCAGAAGTTCCAGGACGGGGTGAAGGAGATCGGGGAGAAGATCAAGGAGCATCTCACGCCCGAGCAGAAGGAGAAGTTCGACAAGCTCGTCGAGCGCCTCCAGCCCGGCCGCTTCGGAGCTCCGGGCGCCTCCCAGCGCGCCTCTCCGGAGGAACGCGCGGGCCGCGTCGTCGAGGCCCTCAAGATCGAGGATTCGAAGGATCAGGCCGCCGTCAAGGCGGCCGTCGTGAAGGTCCTCGAGGCCGAGCAGACCCTGCGGGAGTACGACCGCGATACGCGCGGCAAGATCGAGGAGCTCAACAAGGACGGCTCGCTGAACGACGAGCAGGTCACCGCCCGGCTGAACGAGATCCGCTCGGCGCGCCTGGAGAAGGACAAGGCCCTCAAGGCGGCCCAGAAGGATCTGCGGGACCTGGTTTCGGCGCGGCAGGAGCTGGAGCTGATCCGCCAGGGGATCTTGCGGTAGGACGCTCGGCCTCCGCCCGGCGATTCCGGTCTTCAGCCTCGGGCTGAGAGCTGAACGCTGAGCGCTGAAAGCTGTGCGAGCCGAAGGCGGGCACTATGCGTGAACCCATCGGCCGGATCCTGGTCCGGCACGGCGCCGTCACCGACGCCCAGATCGAGGAGGCGCTCCGCCTCCGAGAGAAGGGCGAACGGCTCGGGGAGGCGCTCCGCCGCCTCGGCCACGCGAGCGAGGATCACGTCGTGGCCGCGCTCGCGGAGCAGCTCCGGCTGCCCGTCGTCGAGCTCGCCGGCCGGGAAATCCCCTCCGACGTCCTGGACCAGGTCGGCGTCAAGACCGTCTTCCGGCGGAAGGTCCTCCCCTTCGAGCGGCAGAACGGGACGCTGCGCGTGGCGCTGGCCGATCCGCTCGACCTCGACGTGCTCGACGAGCTGCGGCTGCTCGTGAAAGGGGGCGTGGTGGAGCCGGTCCTCGCCCGGCCGTCGGAGATCGAGCGGCTCATCCGCCGGTACTACGGCGTGGCGGCGGACACGGTCGACGGGATGGTGGAGGCGGCCCGGGAGGAGCTGACGGTCCTCAAGGAAGGCGAGGGCCGCGACGAGGAGGCGACGGCGCTCGCCGAGGACGCGGGCCTCATCAAGTTCGTCAACCAGCTCTTCACCGAGGGGGTGCGCGACCGCGCCAGCGACATCCACATCGAGCCGCTCGAGGAGGGGCTGCGCATCCGGTACCGGATCGACGGCATCCTCCACCAGATCCCGGTGCCGCCTCAGATCGGAAGGTTCACCTCGGCGATCATCTCGCGCCTGAAGATCATGTCGGGGCTGAACATCGCCGAGAAGCGCCTGCCGCAGGACGGCCGCATCATGCTCAAGGCGCTCGGCCACGAGATCGACGTCCGCGTCTCCATCATCCCGAACGTCTGGGGCGAGGGGGTCTGCCTGCGCCTCCTCGACCGCCGGAACATCCAGCTCACCCTCGAGGACCTCGGGATGCCCCCGAAGGTCCTGGAGCAGTTCCGCCTGCTCATCGGCCAGCCCCACGGGATCCTGCTCGTGACGGGCCCGACGGGGAGCGGCAAGACGACGACGCTCTACGCCGCGCTCCAGAAGATCAACGCGGTCGAGGACAAGATCATCACCATCGAGGACCCGGTCGAGTACCACCTCGGCGGGATCAAGCAGATCCAGGTGAACGTCCGGACGGGCCTGACGTTCGCGGGCGGCCTCAGGGCGATCCTGCGGCACGACCCCGACATCATCATGGTGGGAGAGATCCGCGACCTCGAGACGGCCGAGATCGCCATCCAGAGCGCCCTCACGGGCCACCTCGTCTTCTCGACGCTCCACACGAACGACGCGCCGAGCGCGCTCACGAGGCTCATCGACATGGGGCTGGAGCCCTTCCTGGTCTCGTCCACGATCGAGGGCCTGATGGCCCAGCGGCTCGTCCGCCGCGTGTGCCTGAGGTGCCGGGAGGAGGTCCGGCCGCATGAAGCCGAGTTCGAGACCGGGGCCCTGCCCGAGGACATCCGGACGTTCTGGCGCGGGAAAGGGTGCCCCGAGTGCCGGGGGACCGGTTACCGGGGGCGCCAGGGCGTATTCGAGCTCGTCGTCCTCAACGACTCGATCCGCGAGCTGGTCCTGAAGCACGCGAGCGCCGGGGCGGTCAAGCAGGCCTGCATCGCGGCGGGGATGAGGACCCTCCGCGACGACGGCTGGGACCGCGTCCGGACCGGCATCACGACCCCCGAGGAAGTGATCCGCATTACGAAGGCGGACAAGTTCTAAGCGGACGTTGACGGTTGACTGTTGACCGTTGACGGGGCTTTCGGCGTCAACCGTAAACAGTCAACCGTCAACGGCGGGTTGAGACGATATGCCGCTTTTCGCATATAAAGCCAAAAGGGACGATGGGTCCACCGTCGAGGGGATGCTCCAGGCGGAGACGGAGCGGTCGGCCCTCGACGCGCTCGGCCGCCAGGGGGTCTTCCCGCTCCAGATCGCGGAGTCCGGGGGCGCGGCGGCCCGGCCCTCGGAGGCCCGCGGGCTCCGGCGGGTTCGGCGGCGCATCAAGCCCGAGGACGTCGGGCTTTTCACGCAGCAGCTCGGGGACCTCCTGAAGGCCGGGGTCCCGATCAACCGGGCCCTCGGGACCCTCGAGAGGCAGACGTCGAACACCTCCTTCTCGGAGCTCATCGCCGACCTCGGGAAGGAGGTCTCGGCGGGCAAGCCGCTCCACGAGACGCTGGGGCGCTACCCTAGGTACTTCCCGCCGCTCTACACGAGCATGGTGAAGGCGGGCGAGACGGGGGGCTTCCTCGAGGACGTCCTCCACCGGCTCGCGTCCTTCATCGACAAGGACTCGGACCTGCGGAGCCGGATCAAGGCGGCGCTGGCCTACCCCGTGCTCCTCATCATCCTCGGGACAGCGGCCATCGCCTTTCTCATGATCTTCTTCATCCCGCGGTTCAGCGAGATCTTCGCCAAGCTCGGGTCGAACCTCCCGTGGTCGACCCGGGTCGTCATGGCCGTCAGCTACTTCTTCCGCGACTACTGGATGATCCCGGTGGCCTTGGTGGTCCTCTTCCCCGTCCTCTGGTCTCGGATCACGGCGACCTTCGCGGGGCGGCAGACGGTGGACCGGCTGAAGCTCGCCGCGCCGGTGTACGGGGAGATCACCCGGAAGAGCGCCATCGCGCGGTTCACCCGGACGCTCGGGACGCTCCTGAAGAGCGGCGTGCCGATCCTGTCGGGGCTGGCCATCGCGAAGGAGGCCATGGCGAACGCCGTGCTGATGCGGGACATCGAAGAGGCCGCGGCGGGCGTTAAACAGGGGCGGAGCCTGGCGGAGATCATGCGCAAGTCGCGGGGCTTCCCCGCCATGGTCGTGGACATGATCGCCGTGGGCGAGGAGTCGGGGAACCTCGACGAGGTGCTCGTGAACCTGGCGGATTCGTACGACAACCAGGTCGACAGGTCGGTCAAGGTCTTCATCTCGCTCTTCGAGCCCGCGCTCCTCGTCGTGATGGCGTCGATCGTGGGCTTCGTGGTCATTTCGATGCTGCTCCCGGTGTTCACGTTGTCGTCCATGATCGGAAAAAAGTGAGGAACCGTGCCATGCGCAGGAATCGTCAGCAAGGCTTTACGC
>DASXTT010000080.1:0-9107 GCA_036505255.1 Planctomycetota bacterium
CACGCTGGAAGTCCTCTTCTACGACGAGGCGGGCCGTCACGCCTCGACGGCCGTGATCGTCGAGGCTCCCGCGCCCGGAAGCCCCGACGTGGAGTTCCTGGAGGATCCGGACCCGGCGGAGGCCGACGGCCGCGCCCGGAAATTCTGTCCGTCGTGCGGGCGGCGCATCTGGGTCGAGGCCCGGAAGTGCCGCCACTGCGGGGTCTGGGTGGACGAGGCGGCGCGCGAACTCGTGGCGGCCCGCGAGCGCGAACGGGGACGGGAGCGGGAGGAGGCTTCGCTCCGGCGCCGCCGGTTCGTCGTGCCCGCGATCGCGACCTTCCTCGCCTACTTTCTCTTCTGGGTCCCGGGAGTGCTCCTGAACTGGGAGTACCTCCGGGAGGCGGAGCTCGTCCGGCGGGTGACGAACGTCTCACCCCCGGGACACGGGGCGCTCAAAGTCATGATGGTTTTCTTCACGTGGCTCCCGCTGGGCCTCATCGCGGGAATCTTCGGCACCGCCCTCCTGTCGGGTGTCCTGCAAGCGCTCTAGGCTCTGGCGTATTTCATACCTTGCGGGACCGCCTACCCTGAGCGAAGCGTAGCGGAGTCGAAGGGTAGTCGCGCGCGTTGCTGCTATACTTCACCCCCTGTGGCTACCGGTTTGGGCTTCGACATCCACCGGCTCGTGGCGGGGCGGCCCCTCCTGCTCGGGGGGCTCAAGATCGACCACCCCCGCGGGCTCGAGGGCCACTCGGACGGGGACGTCCTCCTTCACTCGGTGATCGACGCGCTCCTCGGCGCGGCGGGGAAGGGGGACATCGGCGACCGCTTCCCGGACTCCGACCCGAAGCGGCGCGGCATCGCGAGCCCGAAGATGCTCGCCGCGGTCCTCGCCGACCTCGCGGAGTGGAAGATCGTGAACGTCGACGTGACGCTCGTCGCCGAGGAGCCGAAGCTCGGGCCGAAGAAGCGGGAGATCGCGGCCAATGTCGCGCACCTCCTCGGCGGCGCGCCGGTCAACGTGAAGGCGAAGACGGCCGAAGGCCTCGGGCCCGTGGGGAATCGCGAAGCCATCGCGTGCTTCGCCGTCGTCGAGCTGGCTGAAGTCTGACGACTGAATTCACTCTGAAGTCTGATTTCTGAAGTCTGACAACTATGAAGGTTTACAATACACTTTCGAAGTCGCTCGAAGCTTTCGTCCCGCTTGATGCCGGCCAGGTCGGCATGTACAACTGCGGGCCGACGGTTTACGACTCGCCCCACGTCGGCAACTTCCGGACCTTCGCCTTCGCCGACACGCTGCGGCGCTATCTCGAATATCGCGGCCTGAAGGTGACGCAGGTGATGAACATCACCGACGTCGGCCACCTGACGCAGGACCAGATCGAGGCGGGCGGCGACAAAATGGAGGAGGGCCTGCGGCGCCTCCGGGAAAAGGGCGTGAACGTTTCGGACCCGTACCAGGTCGCCGAGCACTACATCAAGGAGTTCCACGAGGCCCGGAAGGCGCTGAACTTCCTCGACGCCCACCACTATCCGCGGGCGACGGCCCATGTCCCCGAGATGATCGAGATGATCGCGAAGCTCCTCGAGAAGGGGATCGCGTACCGCGTCGGCGGAAACGTCTACTACGACGTCTCGAAGTTTCCCGGCTACGGACGGCTTTCGGGCAACACGCTGGAGCAGATCAAGTCCGGCGCGCGCGTCGAGCCCCACCCCGAGAAACGCCACCCCGCGGACTTCGCGCTCTGGAAGACCGACCCGAACCATCTCATGCAGTTCGACTCGCCCTGGGGCCGCGGGTTTCCCGGCTGGCACATCGAGTGCTCAGCGATGTCGCGCAAGTACCTCGGCGACACGTTCGACCTCCACACGGGGGGCGAGGACAACATCTTCCCGCACCACGAGTGCGAGATCGCGCAGAGCGAGGCCTTCACGGGAAAGCCCTTCGTGAAGACCTGGATGCACGCGCGCCACCTGCTGTGGGACGGAAAGAAGATGTCGAAATCGGAGGGGACGTTCTTCACCATCCAGGACCTGCTCGACCACGGCTATTCGGGCGAGGAGATCCGGTACGCGCTCGTCACGACGCACTACCGCCAGCAGGTGAACTACACGATGAAATCGTTCGACGACGCGAAGGGCGTCGTCGCGCGACTGCGGGAGTTCCACGGGCGGGTCTCGGGCGCGCCGGCCACCGCGGACCACATGATCGTGGCGGCCGCGAGAATGAAGTTCGCGGCGGCGATGGATGACGACCTCAACACGTCGGCCGCCGCGGGCGCGGTCCACGATTTCGTGCGCGAGGTGAACCGGAGTCTCGACGCGGGCCATGCGGTCCCCGGCGCGGGCGCCGCGTTCGAGGGGTTCATGTCCGTCCTCGGCGTGCCGCCGGCCGCCGCCGCGGGGCCGCCCGCCGAGATTCAGGAGCTGGTCCGGTCGCGTGAGGAGTCGCGCAAGCGCCGGGACTGGAAAGAGTCGGACCGCCTGCGCGACGAAATCCGGAAGCGAGGCTGGGTCGTCAAGGACACGAAGGACGGACCTCAATTGAGGAAGGCATGAAGAGGGCTGCCGGCTCCCGGCTTCCCGCTTCCTGCTGGAAGCCGGAAGCCGGAAGCCGGTAGCTGGAAGCGCGTCAGCGTTTCTTTTTATCCATTTCCTCCGCGGCCCGCTCCAGCATCTGCTCCGCGCGGCGGCGGATCCCCGCGATCTGCCGGGCCACCGTCCACAAACCCCACCCGTACACCATGACCGCCGTCATCAGCGCTCCGCATCCGAAGGATCTCCATTCGCGGGGGCCGAAGAGCAGGATCAGCAGTCCCGCGCCCAGGAAGACGAATCCGACCCAGCCCAGGGCGCGAAGGGGCATGGGGGCAGTCTAGCGGGAGCGTCCGCCCGTTGCGATTTTTTCGCAGCGGAAGCGCTCACGAACGTAGTCTAGATAGCAGGCAGTGCCAAGGAGGTTCCGATGTCCCGACGCCTGTTCGTCCTGCTCGCCGGCGCGGTCGCCGCGGTCCAGGCCGGATGCATCGACGTGCCCAACATTCCGCCGCGGCCGATGCCCGCCGAGATCGTGCGCAACCACGCTTCGGACGTCTTCACGACCGCCTTCGCGGGGGAGGCCGACGCGAAGGTGAAGATGGGCAAGTTCCTCGAGAAGCTCGCGGACGCCACGACGACCGCGCAGCTGAGAGCGGCATGGAAGGAGACCTTCCCGGAGAAGGTGCGGGTGCTCCAGTCGGCCATTTCGAAGTCAATCCACGACCCCGACTGGCCCGTCTGCGGCGTGGACGACCAGAACGTCTACGTCGCGGGGGTCCGCGCGGCCGTCGACGAGTTCGTCGGCTCGTAGCGCATCCTCGCGGTCCCGGATAGAATCGGGGGCTCTTCCTGGAGGAGGGGTCCCGTGCAATATCGCGTCCTGGGCCGCACCGGGCTGAAGATCAGCGCCGTTTCGCTCGGCGGCTGGCTCACCTACGGAAACACCGTCGACGCCTCCGCCACCTCGACCATCGTGCGGCGCGCGCTCGACCTCGGCGTCAACCACCTCGACACGGCCGACGTTTACGCCCAGGGGGAGTGCGAGTCGCTGCTCGGCCGCGCGCTCGAGGGCCTGCGGCGGTCCTCCATCGTCCTCGCGTCGAAGGTCTTCTGGCCCGTCGGGCCCGGGCCGAACGACCAGGGGCTGTCGCGCAAGCACATCCACGAAACGTGCGCGGTGTCGCTGAGGCGGTTGAAGACCGACTACCTCGACATCCTCTACTGCCACCGCTACGACCCCGAGATCCCGATCGACGAGGTGGTCCGCGGGATGGAGGACCTGGTCACGCAGGGGAAGATCCTCTACTGGGGCGTCTCCTGCTGGACGAGCGGCCAGATCCGCGAGGCGATCCGCATGGCCCGCTCCCACCGGCCGGCGGTCGACCAGCCGCCCTACAATTTCTTCGACCGGAACGTCGAGAAGGACATTCTCACGAGCTGCGCGAAGGAGGGGGTGGGCGTGATCGTCTGGAGCCCGCTCGCGCAGGGGGTCCTGTCGGGAAAATACCTCGACGGGAAACCCGCGGGATCGCGCGGGGCGAGCGAGAAGGTGAACAAGTTCATGGAGCGGTACCTGCGGCCGGAGGTCACCGAGGCGGTGAAGAAGTTCGTGGGGATCGCGAAGCAGGCGGGGCTGACGCCCGCCCAGCTCGCCCTCGGCTGGTGCCTGCGCCGTCCGGAGGTCACGAGCACCATCGTCGGGGCGACGAACGTGGCCCAGATCGAGGAGAACGCGGTCGCGGGGCCGCTGCCGAAGGAAATCCTGCCCCTCCTGGACCGCCTGGCGCGCGAGGCGCCGCTCGTCGACGCGATGCAGTAGCGTTACTTCATGTCATAAAGTAACTGCTTTATGGCGTAAAGTTACGTCGGCGCGGCCGCGGGACGCCGCACCGCGCGGACGGCTTCAAGGACGATGACACCCGCCAGCGAGATCAGCGCGAGCGCGACGACGCCGTTCAACAGGGCCGTCGGAGTGATCGTGCCGTCGGGCGCGCGGAAGCCGGTCAGCCCCGCCCAGGACTGCCGCCCCAGCGCCCAGAGGGTGATGACCATCACGAATACCATCGGCGCCGCCGTGTACCACCACGTACGCCCGGTTCGGTAGAGCCACACCGTGATCCCGAGCAGCGAGAGGGCCGCGAGAAGCTGGTTCGACGACCCGAAGAGCACCCAGAATCTCAGCCACGAATCCCGCGGCGCCGCCAGCACGAAGAGGAGCGGGACCCCGACCGTCGCCAGCGTCGCCAGCGCGGCGGCCGACATCGAGTGGGCGTCGAAGAGCTCCTGCAGGATGTAGCGCCCGAGGCGCGTCGCGACGTCCAGCGTGTCGAACACGAACGTCGAAAACGCCATCGACCCGAAGACGATGGCGAAGAGCAGGTGCTCCTGGCCGATGATCACCGTGAGGAACCGCCCGATCCCCTCCCCGTACACCGCTCCCGCCGGCGTGCCCGCCTTCGGGAGGGCGATCATGATCGTCGCCAGCGCGATGAGGGCCACGAATCCCTCGAGGACCATCGCGCCGTACCCGACCGCCCGGCAATCCGTCTCCTTCGATATCTGCTTCGAGGTCGTGCCGCCGCAGACGAGCCCGTGAAAGCCGCTGCAGGCGCCGCAGGCGATCGTGACGAAGAGGAACGGGAAGAGCATGCCCGTCGGAGTCGCCGCACCGGTCGCCGGGTCGGTCTGCACCCACCCCCGGAACGCGGGCTGCTCGATCGCGAAGCCGCCCAGGAAGATCCCGACCACGCCCACCGCGAGGACGATGTAGAGGATGAAACCGCCGAGGTATCCGCGCGGCTGGAGAAGCGTCCACACCGGAAGGAGCGACGCCAGAAAGCAGTAGCCCAGGATGATCGCGCCCCAGACGCGGTGCGCGTTCGGTCCCGGGATCACGAAAATCGTCGAGCACTTCGTCCCCAGCCACACGACACCCAGGGTCGCCGGAACAAAAATGATCGTGAGTAGCCACAAGGGCGGGCTCCACTTCTTCTGGATCAGTCCCATCACGATCGCGAGCGTCAGGTACGCGACGCTGGCGAACGCCACGGCGCCGCCGCGCTCGAATCCCACCTTAACGCCCTGCAGCTCCTCGATCCGCCCGAGGAACGTCCCGGCCGTGACCTCGGTGAAGGCGACGATGACGTAGACGAGCGCGATCCAGATGAAAGCCAGCAGGCAAAGCCACGCCCGGCGGCTCAGGTTCAGCCGGACGATCTCCGCGATGGACCGCGCCTTGTGGCGTACGCTGGCCACGAGAGCCGAGAAATCGTGGACGGCGCCGATGAAGACGGCGCCTAGGGCGATCCACAGGACGCAGGGAAACCAGCCGAAGGCCTGGCAGGCCGCGATGGGCCCGACGATGGGTCCCGCGGCCGCGATGGCGCTGAAGTGCTGGCCGAGCAGGTAGAAAGGCTTCGTGGGGACAAAGTCGACGCCGTCGTTGACCTGCTGGGCGGGGGTGGGATTCGCGTCGTCCAGCTGGAACTGCCGCGCGATGAAGCGCCCGTAGAAGTGGTAGCCCAGCGCCAGCCCGGCCAGGACCACGAGCGCGAGGAGCGGAAGACTCATGGGTCATGATTCTGCGGACCGGTCGGTCTCGAGTCCAGAATTGGCGAACCAAACGGCGCCTTCGGATACCAATCGCTATGATAGCCGCGGATACTTTGATTCAGGCCGCCCGCATGGCAACGATGCCGCCGGACGAGGCGCGACTGGTCGCGGATCTCAAGGCGGGTCGGAAGGAGGCGTTCGACCGGCTGGTCGAGCTCCACTACGACCGCCTGCACCGTCTCGCCTTCACCATGACCGGCTCCGACGAGGACGCCGCGGACCTCGTCCAGGAGACCTTCCTGGCCGCGATGAAATCGGCCGGCAACTTCCGCGGCGACGCGCGGCTCACCACCTGGCTCATCGCGATCCTCCGCAACCGGTTCACCCTCCACCTCCGGAGCCGGCGCAAGTGGCGCCACGCCCCGGTGGAGGCCGCCGGCGCCGTCCGCGCCCCCGAATCCCAGCCCGCGGTGCGCCCGGCCGTCGCGGCCATCCTCGAGCGGGTCCGCACGCTCCCCGAGGAACTGCGGACCGCCCTGGTCCTTTTCTACCTGGAGGGGATGAAGTACGCGGAAATCGCCGAGGCGATGGAATGCCCCGTGGGAACCGTCCGATCGCGCCTCTTCGAGGCCCGCGAGCGGCTCAAGAAGATGCTGGAAGGAGCGATGCCGTGACCTGCGACGAAGCCATCCGCGCCATCGAGGCGATGCTCGACGGCGAGATCGAAAGCGGTGAACGCTTCCAGCTCGAGGCGCACCTCGCCGGATGCGAGGCGTGCCGCCGCGAGGTGGAGGAGCGCCGCGCCTTCTCGGACCGGCTCGGGCGGTCCCTGCACGAGACGCTCGGAGCCGCGGCCCCCAAGGCGCGGCCCGTCGTCCGGCCCCCGACCCGCGTCCCCTGGATGCGCATCGCCGCGGTCCTCCTCGTCGGCGTCATCGTCGGCTACGCCGGAACGACGAGCCGGCTCTTCCAGGCCACGCCCGCCGAGGCGCGGGATGTGGCGAATCTTCTCGCCCTGAAGGACGGCTACGAACGGGAGGAACGGAGCCTGGCCTCGCGCCTGGAGAAGGCGGCCGGGGCGCTGGATCATCAGGTGTCCCGGACCCGCGAGGGGGCCCTCCGGGACGTCGGCTCCATCGGGGTCGCCAACGCCGCCATGGGGCTCGCCGGTCGGGAGCCCATGGCTCTGCCCCAGGAGCCGGCGCAGCGCGGGCCGTACGTCGCCCGGAAACTCTCTTCGCCGGATTGGGCGGTCCGCGGCCAGGCGGTGAAGGCCATGCGAACCCTGTCGGCCGGCGAGATGAGCCAGCTGAAGGAGAAGGTCGTCCTGCTGAACGGGGCGAACCGGGACCTCGTCGAACTCGTGGCCCTCTCGATCGATCCGCTCTCGGAGCCTGCCATCGATGTCAGCGTCGAGGCCCAGAACCTCAAGACGCGATTCGTCCAGTACCGCGACGGCCGCGTCCGTGTCGAGAGGGCGGGGGCCGGCGGGCCCGAAGTCTACGAGGCCGCGAACGTGATCGAGTTCCGCGGGGCGCATCCCGTGGTCACCGCCAACCTGCGCCTGCAGGGCGTGGACGGCGATGTGGTGGTCGGAGGGGTCCGGCAGAAGAGCGCCGCGGTCTCGTCCAGGCCCGCGGCCTACGCGCCCGCCGTGCTCTGGGGCACGCCCGCCGGAAGCTCCGAACGGGCCGTGATGGCCATGACCTACCAGGCCCTCGTGACCGACCTGGCGCGCTCCGGCCTCAAATCGGAGGAGGCCGAAAGTCGGGCCACGCAGATCGTGGACCTGATCCGGGCCGGGAGCGGCGTTCCGTCGACCGCCGTTCGCGCCGATCCCGCGCGGGTCGAAATTCACCTGACCGCGGTCCGTCTCTGGGACCGGACCCGGCTCGTGGCGGAACGGGAGCGGCTCCAGGAAGAGGTGGCCCTGCTGCGGCAGCATCTGGCGGAAAACGAGCGCCGCCTCGACTACGTCCGGACGGCGCAGGAAACGCTCAAGGCGGCGGTCCGCTGACTTTCCGGAACGATTTGCTTTCCGGACGCGGGCGCGCTAGCCTCCGAGGAGCCATGAAATTCCGATTCGGACGGGCCGCGGTCCTCGCGCTCCTCTTCCTCGGGGCGCAGTTCGCTTCCGGCCTGCACGTCGCCCTCGAGGCCGGCCACGATCTCCACTCGTGCTGCGCCGACGGCGGCACGGCGGCCCACTTCGACCGGTGCACCTTCGACCACCACGCGCCGCCCTGCGCGGTCTGCGTCGCGGCCCACGCGCCCGCGACGGTGATTCCGGTCGCGTCGATCCAGCACCTGGGCGAAACGTCCATGCCCGAGTCCGCGCCCTTCGCCGAAATCCTCGTCGATCCCACCCTCCTCTCCGTCCCCGACACGCGCGGCCCCCCGGCCTAGCCGTCCTCCCGGACGGTTCCTGAACGGTTTTCCAAGATTCTGCCGGAGGGGTGTTCCATGTTTCGGTTTTCACTTTTCGTGCTCGCCATGCTCGCGGCTCCCGTCGCGGCGCTGGCGCAGGATCCGCAGTCGCTCGAAGACCGGGTGAAGGAGCTCGAAAGAAAACTGGCCCAGCAGCCCGCGACCAATCCCGCGACCGCCTTCAACCCCACGGTGACGGTCGTCGGAAACATGCTGTGGCGCATCGACAACAAGAACGTCTTTCTCGACGGCGATCCAAATGCCGCGCGCCTCGACGACACGTTCAACGTTCGCGAAGTGGAAGTCGATCTGCGTTCCGCCATCGACCCGTACGCCGACGGCGTGGCCATCCTGTCCGTGGAGTCCGAAGTCCCCGGGGAGTTCGAGATCGGCGTCGAGGAGTTCTACGCGACGATCAAATCCCTTCCCTTCGGGTTCTGGGAGTCGCCGCCCCTCGCCACGAAAATCAGGGTCGGGCGGTGGCGGGCCGACTTCGGACGGATCAACCGGCTCCACCTGCACGATCTTCCGCAGTCGACCCTGGGCATGACGGTCCAGGACTTCTTCGGCGAGGAGGGCTACATCGGCACCGGCATCGGCACGTC
>DASXTT010000081.1:0-9870 GCA_036505255.1 Planctomycetota bacterium
GCATTCGTCGCCGGGCTCGAGGACCTTCTTGTCGAGAAGGACGAGCCGGCCGTCCGCCTCCTTCGTGCCGACGTGGAGCTTGATCGGCGAGAGGTTGCGGAGCGGGCGCGGGATGTCCGGAATGTACTTGAAGCGCGCCTCGACGTAGCTCGAGGCCTTGAAGTAGCCCGGCGTGGCGGCCACCATGCCCCGCGCGACTTCCTGATAGTCGATGTCGGTGACGGCGATGGCGGAACTATGCCCGGCGCGGATTTCGCCGACCTCGGCCTTGTAGGCCTGGAGGTTCCGGATGCGCCCGGACTTGCCGAGGGGCAGGACCTCGATCGCGTCGCCGATCTTCGCGCGGCCGCTCATCGGAACGCCCGTCACCACCGTGCCGAATCCCTTGGCGGAAAAGACGCGCTGGATGGGCATCCGGAAGACGCCGCCGGTTTCGTGAGGGGGCGCTTCCTGGACTTTCGCGTTGATGACCTCGACGAGCTTGTCCATCCCCGTTCCGGAGAGCGCGCTGACCTGGACGACCGGCGCCGTCTCGAGAAAGGTTCCGCGGACCAGATCGCGGATGTCGTCCTGCACGAGCGCGACGAAATCGGGATCGGCCTTGTCGATCTTCGTGATCACGATGATGCCCCGCTTCAGGCCCAGAAGTTGCATGATCGTGACATGTTCGCGGGTCTGGAGGTTCGGCCCCTCGTCGCCCGCGACGATGAGGAGCACCACGTCGATGGAGGTCGCGCCCGCGACCATGTTCTTCACGAAGCGCTCGTGGCCGGGAACATCGATGATGCCGACCTTGCGGCCGTCCTTCAGGGTGAAGGGCGCGAAGCCGAGGTCGATCGTCATCTCGCGCTCTTTCTCCTCCTTCAGGCGGTCGGGGTCGATGCCCGTGAGCGCCTTGACCAGCGTGCTCTTGCCGTGGTCGATGTGGCCCGCGGTGCCCAGGATGATGTTGTAGATGTCGGTCGACTTAAGCTGGGAGGTGGCCATGCGTCCCTCCGCCGGAGGGTCCGTGAATCTAGCACGGCCGCCACCTTGACCGCTAGTGGCGCCTCGGGATAATCTCAGAGGCACCCAATGTACCGCTTCGCGCTCCTTGGCCTTCTCGCGGTCGCTTCGTGCTCGGACGCCGTCGACCCGGTCGTCGCGAAGGTCGACGTCGAGACGCTCGTGAAGGTCTATCACGAGGCCTACGACCGGGCCGATGCCGACGCGGTCGTCGCGATGCTCGACCCCGACGTCACGATCTCCGATCCTCCCCAGGGATTCATCAAGGGAAAGGTCGCGTGCGGGGAGCACCTCAAGAAGGGGATGGAGCGGCTCCGGCAGAAGGGGCTGGCGGGGAAGCGCGCCACGCTCTTCGGGCCCATCCACGTGGAGGTCGCGGGGATCTGCGCGGTGGCGACTTACGTCGCGATGGTGCGCGAGGACCGGGACCAGGCGAACACGATCTTCACGCGCGTCTTCCGGCGCCGGGACGGCAAGTGGCTGATCCTCGCGGAGCACTTCACCTTCGAGCCGGTTCGCTAGGGTCCCGATTTAGAAGCAAGTCCAGGCGCTGGTAGTAGGTATCCGACCGGAATACGCCGGGGATCCACCTCAGCCGGCCGGTCACATCGTAGGCGCAGAATTCCATCGTCGAATACCCCTCGGCGAAAAAATCATCGGCGATCACGTGGTGCCACGACCCGCCGATGTCGCGGTCCCAAAGGACAAGCGTTCCCTTCGGCAATTCACGAAGAAGCGCGAGATTCCGGTTCCGATCGCCGGTCCACAGCGGATTCTCCTCGGGGTCGCGGTCGAACAGGATGCAGGCGTAGGGATCGCTCCACGCCAGCCGGCTGAAAGACCTGGGGCGAGCGCGGAACTTATCCACCTGGTCCGACATGAACCTTCCACCCCGCATCCGCGGCTGGGCGTCGACGTAGTAGACGGCCTGCACGAGGGAAACCGCCACGGCGGCGGCGCCGATGGCGCGGATCGTTGCGGGACGCCGGGCCGCGAGTGCCTCCGCGATCCAGTTCCAGCCCGCCAGGGCGATAAACGCGGTCGCCGGTGCGACGCACATCAGGTAGCGCGGGAAACCGGTGCTTCCGAACAGGCCCGTGGCCCACAGGATGGAGTGGAGGGCGAACAGCGCCAAGAAGCACGACACGATCGGCCCGTGCATCCGGCGCCTGAGAAGAATCATCAGGCCGGTCACGAAGGGGATCAGGAAAATCGGGCCCACCACCTGCGGTATCACCTGGATGAACGCGTACAGCGTCCCTCGACCGTACGTGACCCCGGCGGGATTCCAGATCGACGGCCAGTAATGGAAGATGAAGAGCGGATCGCCGGTGAGCGCCAGCGCCGCCAGCCACCACGCGCCCGCCCCCGCCCCGAGGGCGGTGAGCGCGAGGAATCGCTTTCGAATCGGCCGAGGATCGGCCGCGCCGAGAATCCACACCGCCCACAAACCCAAGAGCACGATTCCCTCGGGACGCGCCAGCGGGAGCAGCGAAGCGACGAGCAGGCCCGGGATCAGCCGCCTCGAATGGTGAAGTCGCAGCGCGACGGCGAGGACGAGCGCGAAGAGCGGCTCCGTCATGGTGTCGGCCGCGTACACCAGCCAGACCGGCTGGAGAAAGAGAAGCGGGACCGCCATCCAGGGCCGGGCCAGGCCCAGCGTCGCGGCGAGCTTGTACGTGTTCCACGCCGCCGCCAGGGAAATCACGAGCCCGAAGATCCGGGCGGGGATGAATCCCGCCTGCGCCGGGAGCGCGAAGGCGAGTTGGAAGAGCGGCCGGGCCCAGACGTCCACGAAATAGGCCGGGTGCGCGAACGCCCACCGCGCCTTGAGAAAATGAAACCCGCCATCCGGCTCCGCGCTCTTCGGATAAAGATCGACGACGATCAGGCCGACCGCCGCCGCGAACCCGAGCCCGACCAGCGCGCGCCACCGCTCCCCGCGATTCATGGGCGCGCAGTATGACACATCGGCCTGCGGCGCAGAACCGCCCGCGCCGTGTGATATAAAGGTCCCGTGATGATCCGGCGCGCCACCTCGGGCGACGTCCCCGCGATCGTCCTGCTCTGGCGCGAAATGTGGGACTTCAACGCGCGGCTCGATCCCCGCATGACCGCCACGCCGGTGGCGAACCCCGTCATGGCCGGCTGGATCGAGGACCATCTCGAGGGGGAGCGCAGCCTGGTTCTCGTCGCCCAGGACGGGAAAGACCTCGTCGGATACGGCCTCGCGACGATCCTCGAGAACCCGCCCGTGGTGCCCCACCAGTTCTACGGGTACGTCTCCGAACTCTCGGTCACGGCCTCCCACCGCCGGTCCGGCGTGGGGACGCTCCTGCTCGACGGCATCCAGGCCTGGTTCCTCGCCAGGGGGCTCCCGTACGCCGAGGTCACGGCGTCGGTCCGCAACGAGGTCGCGCGCGGCTTCTGGCGCAAGCAGGGATACGGCGATTTCGTGGAGCGGCTGCGCCGCGACTTTCAATAAGGGAGTCCCATGGATTTCGCCATCCGCGACCGGGTCGCCGTCGTCCTCGCCGCTTCGAAGGGGATGGGCTTCGCCGTGGCGTCGGGACTCGCGCGCGAAGGATGCCGCGTGGCGATCTGCGCCCGCCGCAAGCCGGATCTCGAGCGCGCGGCCAAGGTCATTGAGAATGAAACCGGGCGCCCGGTCTTTCGCCGCGCCCTCGACGTCACGAGACGGGCGTCGATCCGGCCTTTCCTCGCCGCGGTGGAGCGCGAAGCGGGGCCGCCGGACATCCTCGTCGTGAACAGCGGCGGCCCTCCCCCCGGCACCGCCCTGGAGGTCGCCGACCGCGAGATCGAGGAATCGGTGCGGTCCACCCTCCTTGTCGCGGTGGACTGGATGCGCGCCGTCGCGCCCGGCATGATCCGACGGAAATGGGGCCGGATCGTGGCGATCGAATCGATCTCGATCAAGGCGCCGATCGACAATCTCGCGCTCTCGAACACGATGCGCGCGGGCGTCGCCGGGTTCGCGAAGTCGCTGGCTCGCGAAGTCGCACCGCACGGCGTGACCGTGAACGTCCTCTGCCCCGGGATGATCCGCACCGACCGGCTCAAGGCGCTGGCGGAGGTTCGCGCGAGGCAGGCCCGGACGACGGTCGACGAGATTTTCCGGCGGATGGCGGCCGAAATTCCGGCCGGACGGATCGGAACCCCCGAGGAGTTCGCGGCGGCGGCGGTGTTTCTCGCCTCCGTGCCGGCCCGGTACATCACGGGCACGGTGATCCAGGTGGACGGCGGGGCGTACCGGGGTTTGTTGTGACCCGGACGATTGCTTTGCCGCTGGAAACGGGCCCGGCCGCTAACGTCGCTTCGCCTTGGCGGGCCGAGGCCGCTTCGCGGGAGGCTTTGCGGGTTCGGCGGGACGGCCGTTGCGCGGGCTTTTCCCTTCCTTCTCGGGATCCTTGACGACGGGTTTCAGCAGCTCTTCCTGGACCCGCCACTCCAGCTCGTGGCGGAGCGCGCCGATGGGCAGGCCACCGGCGCGGAGCACGCTGTTGTTGAAGAAGGACTCCGTGTACCGGACCTTCATCCGGTCCCGCACCCACTTCCTCAGCTCGCGGATCCGGTCGCGGCCCCAGAGGGGGCACGAGGAGAGCGTCGGGTTCAGCGCCGTCCGGCGGACCTCGGCCTCGGCGACCACGCGGTCGGTGCCGATGTGGTCGATGAGGAACTCGACCGCCTGGTTGAAGGTGATCCGGCCGGTGGCGAGCTTGACGTCGAGGATCATCCGCGCCGCGGCGTTCGTCGCGTTGAGAATCTGGACGAACCGCGATTGCGGGGTGTCGTCGAATCCCAGATCCTTGACCCGCTCCTCGACGAAGAGCGCCCAGCCCTCGAGCGTCTCCGGGGCCGTGGCGAAGGTCCGCAGGAGCGACGGATGGTGCAGGCCCCAGCCCGCCATCAGGTGCCGGCCGGGGTAGGAGAGGTGCGCCGTGAGGCTCGTGAGCGCCGAGAAATTGTGCTCCTTGAGCTTGTCGCTGTCGCAGTCCCCCGGCGTCACGCACACGTAGCCGTCCCGCTTCTGCTCGAACCGCGCGGGCGGCCAGTACATCCCGTGCGGGATGACGTGGCGCAGGAACGAGGGCGTCTCGATCACGTACATCGAGTCGTGCTCGGGGATCTGGGCGAACTTCGACCGGCTCACGAACTGCTTGGCCTTCGCGACCGCCTCGCGCACGAAGCGCAGGACCCCGTCCATCGCGTCCGGATGCTGGGTCTTGACGAGGTCCCGCACGTCCTCGACCGCGACCTTGCGCTTGATCTGGCGGCCGATCTCCCGCAGCTTCTCGAGCCCGCGCGCCATCTCGGCCTCGCCGAGGGCCACGAGCCCCGAAGGCGCGAGCGTGATCCCCCGCGCGGCCAGCCACCCGCGGAAGAGGTCCTCGCCGATCGCCCAGTCCTCCCCGCACTCGGGCAGGATGTCCACGATGAGCCAGTCGGAGTACTTCTCGAGGGCGTTTTGGGCCGACTCGATGAGCCGGTGCATCTGGCGCTCCATCGCGGGGCCGAGGTGCTCGCGGCTGATGTCGCGCAGGGTGTTGAAGAAGCCCGGCAGGCGCGTCAGCGTCTCGAGCTCGTTCTCGATGAAGAACTTCACGGGGCGGCGGAGGCGGCTCTTGGACTGCTCGATGTACTTCGGGAGGGCCTCGAGCCGCTTCATGAGGCTCTTCATCCGTTCCCGGAGCGGCGCGTAGTTGCGGAAGAGGACCTGGAAGAGGGCGTACCCCACGACCTGCGGCGCCTCGGGAAGCCGCTCCCAGAGCCGGACCTTCTCCCGCTCGTACAGCCAGAGACGGAGGGTCGCCAGGATCATCTCCCGGTCCGCCGCGAGGTCGGGCCGGAGTTTCTTCGGGTCCTGCTTCTGGAACTCCGCGATCCACCGGGCGAAGAGGCGGTGGTCGTCGAGCTCGCGCTCGATCGAGCCGTCCGGCATCAGCTCGTCGTACTCCTTGTGGTAGCCGAGGGACGAGCCGAGGATGGGGTTCCGTTTCACCCATTCCTGGAAGAAGCGGGCGCCGAGCTTTTCGAAATGTCGGTTCGCGTTCATGCTAGTGGTGCAGCACCTTTCGGAACTCCTCGGTGAGGGCGGGGACGACCTCGAAGGCGTCCCCCACGATCCCGTAATTCGCCACCTTGAAGATGGGCGCGTCCGGGTCCTTGTTGATCGCGACGATCACCTTGGAGGAGGACATACCCGCTAGGTGCTGGATCGCGCCCGAAACCGCGATGGCGATGTAGAGGTTGGGCGAAACGGTTTTTCCCGTCTGCCCCACCTGCTCCGAGTGCGGGCGCCATCCGTTGTCCACGACGGCCCGCGACGCGCCGACGGCCGCCCCGAGGACCGCCGCGAGTTCGTCCCGGATTTTGAACGCCTCCGGACTCCCGAGTCCCCGGCCCGCGGTGACGACGATCGACGCCTCGGTCAGCTCCACCTTGCCCGCGGAGGTCGGCGCCACTTCCTTCACCAGGGTGCGCAGGTCGCCCTCCCCGAGCGTGAGCTTCAGCTCCTCCACGGCCGGGGAGGCGTTCCCGTCCCGCGCGAGCGGAAAGACGTTGGGGCGGAGCGTGCAGATGGCCGGCGCCTTCCGGAATCCGACCCGGACGTACATCTTGCCCGCGTACACCGGGCGGCGCGCGACGATCCGGTCGCCCTCGGAGGCGAGGCCGGTGCAGTCGGTTGCGACCGCGCTGCCCGCCATCGCGGCCACCGTGGGGGCGAGGTCCTTTCCCATCGCCGTCGCCGCGAGGAAGAGATTCGTCGCCCCGGACTTCTGCAGGGCGAGGAGGATCGCCCGGGCATACCCCTCCGGCGCGTAGAGCTTGAAGCGCGGTTCGTCGACGACGTAGACCTTCCGCGCCCCCGCCCGGCCCGCGTCGGCCGCCAGCGCGCCGACGCCCGATCCCACGAGCACGGCGGAGGCCTCGCCCAGGCGCGACGCCTCGCTCAGGGCCTCGAGGCTCGCCCGCTTGACCTTGCCTTCGCGCTGCTCGACGAAGACGAGAATGGAATGCGCCATCAGAGGACCTTGGCCTCGTCGCGAAGGAGGCGGACCAGTTCCGGCACCGCGTCCTTCCCCCGGCCCACGATCCGGCCCGGGGGGCGCGGCGGCGGCGGCTCCATTTTGAGGATCTCGATGCGGGGCTCCACGACGGGCGCCCCCTTCGTCTCGACCGGCTTCTTCTTCGCGGCCATGATCCCCTTGAGCGACGGGTAGCGCGGCTCGTTCAGGCCCTTCTGCGCCGCGACGACGCAGGGCATGGCCATCTCGACGATCTCCTCGCTCCCCTCGATCTGCCGGCGGCAGACGACCTTGTCCCCCTGGATTTCGAGCTTCGTCACGACCGTGGCCCGGGGGATTTTCAAGTGCTCGGCCACCATCCCGGGAACCTGGCAGGAGTCGCTGTCGACGGCCTGCTTCCCGAAAAGGATGAGGCCCGCGCCGAGGGGTTTCAGGACACCCGCGAGGATCTCCGCCGTCACCGCCCCGTCGAACGTCGACCCGCCCTTGACGAGGATCCCGCGATCGACCCCCATCGCGAGGGCCTTGCGCAGGACGGACTCGTTCCCGTCCGGATCGACCGTCACGCCCACGACCTCGCCCGAACCGGCCTTGTCGCGGATCCTGAGGGCCTCTTCGATGGCGAATTCGTCGTAGGGATTGATGACGAACTCGATCCCCTGAGGATTGATGGACTTGCCGTCGGGTCCTACGGTCGGGCGTGCGTTGGTGTCAGGCACCCGCTTGAGGCAGACGGCCAGAATCATGCGTTTTCTCGCGGATTTGCGGGCTTTAAATGAGTGCCCATTATAGGCAAATGTTTTTCAACCGCAAGTGAAAAGCCCCGCCCCGCCGAGCGGGAGTCTTGAGTCAGGTCGGGGTCCTTGATTCACGACTCAAGACTCAAGACTCAAGACTCAGGACTCATTCATACGCAATTGCTTCAAGGACGTTGAGCCGCGCGGCCCGCCGCGCCGGCAAGAGGCTCGCCAGGTACCCGATCGCGACCGCGGCCCCCGCGGCCGCCGCGATCCAGCCCCAGGGAATAGAGAGCGGGATCCAATATCCCGTGACCTGGAGCGTGTGAAGCCGCAGGGGAAAGGCCGCCCCCGCCACCCCGGCCAGGACTCCGATCGCGCCCCCCACGGCCGCCATGAGGAACGACTCGATCATCACCGTCCGCCGGATCTGCCCGCGCGTCGCCCCGACCGCCCGCAGAAGGCCGATCTCCCGGGTCCGCCGCAGGACCGAGATGAGCAGCGTGTTCAGGATCCCGAGAAAGCCGATGATCACCGCGATCAGCACCTGGATGTTGGAGAGCTGGAACGCCTGGTCGAGCGCCTCCGCCGCGATCCCCCGGAGCTCGTCCGGCGAGTAGAGAAAAGCCGTGTAAGTTCCCCTGAGTTTCTCCGCGACGCGCGATCGGACCTCGTCCACCGTCGACCCCGGGGCCACGCGAAGATCGATGTACGCCACCAGGTCGTCCCGCCACAATTTCCGGTAGACGGCACGCTCCATCACCACCATGCCCGCGGGCCACGAATAATCTTCCACCGCTCGAGCGACGCGGAACGTCCGGGGACCCTCCGCCGTCTGCAGCTCCACCTGGGATCCCGGGGGCGCGCCGTACCGGTGCATGAAGTTCTCGGAGACGATGATGTCCCGGCCCGCGAGCAGGCCTTCCCGGAGCGACGGGTCGTCGATCGCCTTCATCCGGGCGGAGATCCCGCGCTCCTGGTGCATGCGGAAAAGCCCGTCGAGGTCGATCGCCAGGAGCATGATCTCGCTCTCCCGAAAGGGCTGGTGGTGGAGCCCCACGGTGTAGACGGAGCCGACGCCCGGCACGGTCCGCATTTCGTCCGCGAGCGAGTCGGGGAATCGCGCCGGACTGTAGAGCTGCGTCGTCAGGTCGGTGCCGTTGATCGAGAGGTCGAAGGGAAAGGCCTCGGCCATCCACGCGTCCGCGGAGCGCCGGAGGGAGGCGAGGAACGAGGCGCTCGCGACCATCATCGAGAGGGCGCCGCCGAGCGCGATCGTCGTGAGCGCCGTGCGCCTCGGGAATTTCCCGACGTTGTCCGCCGCGAGGTACCCTTCGATCCGGAATACCCGGCGGAGCGCGGGCCGCGCGAGCCGCGCCGTCCAGACCGTGAGCTGGGGCAGCACGAGCGCCACGCCGACGAAGATGAAGACGGTCGCGGCCAGCCCGCCGTACGGCGGAAGCCTCAGGTAGAACCCGAGGACGAGCGTCGAGGCCGCGGCGATGAAGATCATCCCGACGGCGAAGGCGCGGAGGTGACGCGGCGCCGCGCGCGCCGATTCGATCGACGCCCCCAGCAGGCCCGCGGGAGGCACCCGCATCGCCTCGAGCGCCGGCACGAGCGCCGCGAAAAGGGCCACCAAAGTCCCCACGGCGAGCGACCCCGCCGCCACCGGCAGAGTGAGGACCACCTCGCGCACGTCGATCGCCAGCGTCAGGGCGTTCGCCGTCTTCGCCGACACCGACACGAGCAGGCGGGCCAGCCCGTACCCCGCACCGAGTCCCGCCGCCGATCCGAGAAATCCGAGGGCCGTCCACTCCAGCAGGACGAGCCCGAGCACCTGCCGCCGCAGGGCGCCGAGGGACCGCAGGATCGCGATGTCCCGGAGCCGCTCGACGACCGAGATCGACACGGAGTTGTAGATGATGAAGAGCCCGACCACGAGCGCGACGACCGACACGATGACGAGCGCGCGCACCCGCGAGAGCGCGTCGTCGAGCACCGCGCTCCGCCGCAGGAGCGGCTGGATCGAATATCCCGGGCCGAGGGCGGCGGCGATCCGCGCGCCCGCCGCGTCCGCG
>DASXTT010000082.1:0-2102 GCA_036505255.1 Planctomycetota bacterium
GGCGCGAAGTCGTGCTCGATGTCGATGCCGAAGACGCGCGCGGGCAGGTCCCGCACGTGGCCCATGCAGGCCTTCACGACGAACTTCGGACCGAGGATCTTGTTGATCGTCTTCGCCTTGGCGGGCGATTCGACGATGACGACGGATTTGCCGGTTCTTCCCTTGATCAGTCTCAGCTTGAGGACTTCGGTGGGGGTGTCGGAAAGAGATGTCGCCGGGGGGGATCCCCCTCCGCTCTGTTTCTGTTTGAGAGTTTCTGTCGGAGCTGCGGGGGACAAGTCCCCTTTACCCTTGCTCCGTTTCTGTTTTGGAGTTTCTGTCGGAGCTGCGGGGGATGAACCCGCTTTCTTTTTCTTGTTCAACTTCTTAGGCATGGTTCGGGGCGGAGTATAGCCGCGTAATTTTCAGAAAGTCAAGGCGGGGTCCCGGGCGGCGCGGCCGGAGGGGCCTTCTGGGGCCTCAGGAGCGACGCGACGATCGATCCCGCGAGGAGCGCGACGATCACACCGAGAGACACGAGGATGGGCAGGTCCATCTTCCAGTACTTCGCCGCCATCTTGAAACCCACGAAGACGAGAATCAGGCCCAGGCCGACCTTCAGGTAGTGGAATCGGTCCATGAACCCGGCCAGCGAGAAGTACAGCGACCTCAGGCCGAGGATGGCGAAGATGTTCGACGTGTAGACGATGAACGGGTCCTGCGTCACCGCGAGGATCGCGGGAATCGAGTCGACCGCGAAAATCACGTCGGTCACCTCCACCACGACGAGGACCATGAGCAGGGGGGTCGCGAAGGTCCGGCCGTCGCGCCGGACCAGGAACCGGTGGCCGTCGTAGTCCGGCGTCATCGGGACGAACCGGCGGAAGAGGCGCAGGACGAGATTCCGCTCGGGATGGACCTCTTCATGGCGCTGGAGAAGGATCCGGACGCCCGTGAAGACGAGAAAACCGCCGAGGAGCAGCAGGAGGATATGGAACCGGTCCATCAGTTCGATGCCCGCCCAGATGAAGATCCCGCGCATGACGAGCGCGCCGACGATGCCCCAGAAGAGGACGCGGTGCTGGTAGGCCTTGGGAACCGAGAAGTACGAAAAGACGACCATGAAGACGAAAAGGTTGTCGACGCTCAGCGCCTCCTCGATGAGGTAGCCGGTGAGGAACTGGAGGCCCGCCTCGCGTCCGCGGTCGAGGGCCACGCCCACGTTGAAGAGAAGCGCGAGGCCGATCCAGACCGCGCTCCAGACGAGCGCCTCGCGCGGCCGGACCTCGTGCGCCTTCCGGTGGAAGACGCCGAGGTCGAGCGCGAGCACCGTGACGACGAAGACGGCGAACCCGCCCCAGAGAAGGGGAGAGCCCGACGACTTTGCCGAAGCCTGAACGGCGGCGAGAAGGAGGCCGTGCACGGGAGAACCCTACTGGCGCGCTTGGAAGACTGTCAAGGGTGGGACGGGGCGCGTGGTACCATCGTTACACGCAAATGGTCCAGAAAATTCCCGATCCGAAGTTCTGCACGGCGTGCGGCGCGGCCCTCGAAGACCGCACGCCCGACCTCGACCACCGCGTCCGGCGCGTCTGTCCCGCCTGCGGCCTCGTCCACTACCGCCAGCCGAAGGTCGCCGCGGGCGTCATCGTCGAGCACGACGGCGGCGTGGTGCTCGTCCGGCGCGCCGTCGACCCCCGGCGTGGCTTCTGGAGCTTCCCCTGCGGCTTCATGGAGGTCGACGAAACCGCGGAGGAGGCCGCCGTGCGCGAAACCCGCGAGGAGTGCGGCCTCGAGGTCGAGCTCGAGGGCCACCTCGGCACCTACTCCTACGTCCAGTCGTGGCACGGGGGAAGCGTCGTGGTCGTCGCCTACCTCGGCCGGCCCGTGGGCGGCACGCTCCGCCCGGGCGACGACGCGGAGGCGGTGCGCGTCGCGGCGGCGCCGGAGATTCCCTGGGGCGACCTGGCGTTCAAGTCGAGCCATTCCGCGCTGAAGGACTGGCTGGCCCGCCGGCGCTAAGGCGAGCTCCCGGCTTCCCGCTCCCCGTTTCCAGCAGGAAGCGGGGAACGGCCGGGAGCAGGGAGCCGGAAGCCGGCATTGGAGGTACCGATGAGCGTCAA
>DASXTT010000083.1:0-7586 GCA_036505255.1 Planctomycetota bacterium
GGCGTGCGACACCTCGAACCCGCGCTTCGCCAGCTCCGCCGCCGACTCGAGTACGGCGGGGTGCTCCACGGCGCTCACGACGATGTGGTTTCCCCGCGGGTGGAGCGCCTCGGCCGCGCCGAACAGGGCGAGGTTGTCCGACTCCGTGGCGCCCGAGGTGAAGGTCAGGCCTTTCGGGTCGCCGCCGTAGAGGTCGGCGATAGTTTCGCGGGCGTCCTCGATCGCCTTGCGCGCCGCACGGCCCGCCGCGTGGATGCTCGAGGGATTGGCGTACGGCACCGCCCGCATGGCCTCCCGCGCCTCCGGCCGGAGCCGCGTCGTCGAGGCGTTGTCCAGGTAGATCATCGCGGCCGGATCCGGTCGAAGTAGCGCTTCACGTAGTCGCGCAGGAGCGGCGGGATCTGCTCGCGGTTCATGGCGTCCTCGGCGGCGCGGCGGTACTCGCCGTAGACGTTCTCGTAGGGCCGGCCCTCGCCGCCCGCGCCCCGCTCGCCCGTGTACACTTTCTTTTCCTTCTCTACGAGGTTGCCCCCGGTCGGCCGCCCCTTCACGGAGTGGTCCTCGAGCTCCACGTCGGGCCGTTCCGAGGGGTCCCCGAAGACCTTGCCCGGCGGCGCGCCGGCCGGCGGGGCGACCGGCTCCACGGCGCTCTCCTCCTCCGCGCCCCCGCCGCCTCCCCAGCCGTCTCCGGTCACCTCGATGTAGCGCACCCGCACGGCCGTGTCGTCGCCTCCCGGCCCCTTGACCCACAGCCGGACGGTGTACCGGCCCGGCATGCGGTAGATGTGCGCGGGGTTCCGCGTCCGGGCCGTCCGTTCGGCGCCCGGCGTCCGGTCCCCGAAATCCCACTCCCACTCCGTGGCGACGCCGGTGGTCCTGTCCTCGAAGGAGACCTCCAGCGGGGCCTCGCCCCGCGTGGGAAAGGCGCGGAAGTCGGCCAGCGGCGCGTCGGGGCCCACGACCTTGATGAAGCCGCGGCGTTCGACCCGGTCCGAGCCCGACTCGCCGCCGGCCACCAGCGCGACGTTGTAGAGTCCGGGAGCCTCGTAGCGATGGAGGGGGTCGCGCTCCGAGGAGGTACTCCCGTCTCCGAAGGTCCACGCGAACCGACCCGCGTTTTTCGAGAAGTTGCGGAACCGCACCTCGAGGGGGGCGCGGCCCTTCCGCGGCGCGCCGGTGAAATCGGCGAAGACGGCGGAGGGGTCGAGGACCTCGATGGGCGCGTCGAGCGCGCGCGTGTCCGCGCCGCCCGGGCCTTCGACGGTGAGCTTCACGGTGTACTTGCCGGGGGTTGCGTAGGTGTGCTCCGCGCGGAGGAGACCGCGGACTTCCGTTCCGTCCCCGAAATCCCACGCGCGCTCCCGGATCCGGCCCTGGGATAGATCCTCCGCCACGACGCGGAGCGGCGCGGGACCGCGGGTCGGGGTCACGGAGGGTCCGGCGACGGGCGGCGGGACGTGGGGCCGGGCCGGGAAGGCGGCGAGGAACCCGCCGACGGCCAGGGCCAGCACGGTCCCCCACCGGTACCCCACGGGCAGCGCCGGAAAAACCCGGCGCGGGTCGGCCCGCCGGAGCGCCTCCGCCGTCTGGGCCAGGAGGAGCGGGGTGAATCCCGACGCGCCGTCCCCGGCCATCTCGAGGGATGTGAGGACGCGCTCATCGGAGCCGAGGGTCTTGTCCGCGCGCCAGGCAAGACCCGCCTGGGGGACGCGCCGGGCCAGCGCCGCAAGGATCGCGGCGATCGCGGCGACGCCGAGGGCGATCCCGAGGGCCGCCACGCCGCTTCCCGGCCGGCCCGCGTGGAGCTCCGCGATCCGGAATTCGTAGGCGAGCCGGTCCAGGAGGAGCAATCCCCCGGCCGCGGAGGTGAGGATGAAGGCGTACTCGAGGAAGAGATCGACGCCCACCACCCACCGGTAGCGGCGGCCCAGCGTCCGCAGAGTCCGGAGAACTTCCTGTTGCATGCAGCGATTGTATGGCCGGAGGGGAACCGAGTCCAAGCCGCATGCGCGAACAGGGAAGTCGAGGGTCGTGAGTCGAGAGTCATGAGTCGGGTTCGCGACCCGCGACTCGGGACGGTTGGGCGTTGATTCCGGTCCGGGCGGCCTATGTTCCCGTGAGGGCGCAGCGAAGGTCGCGGACGGTGAAGGGTCCGGGGGGCGGAAGCCCCCGGCGGATTTCCTCCAGGCCGAACCGGATCCTCGGCGCCAAGTCCGGCGGGACCACACCGACGGCGGTCACGGGGTCCACGACTCCATCGGAGAGGATGTTGACCTGGGCCGTGGAGACGAGCGGGATCTTCATGGCCAGTTCACCGATCCATCCCAGCACGCGATGGAGCTCGATCGGCAGCCGGATGTAGCTCGGGTTTCTACCCGTCGCGGCGGCGACCCTGCGGACGGCATCGCCCAGGGTGAGTCGCTCCGGTCCGACGATGGCGATCGTCTGCCGGGAAAGGCGTCCCTCCACGAGCCCGGCCTTCAGGATACGGACCAGATCCTCGATCGCGAGTGGCGCGACCGGCTTTTCGCGGAATCCCACCAGGCCGAAAAGCGGAAAGGTGTGCAACGCGTGGCTCAGGTGATCGAGCATGTGGTCGCCGATGCCGTAGATCACGCCGGACTTGAGGATCGTGTAATCGAGACCGGAGGTCCGGACGATTTCCTCGGCTTTCCATTTCGATTCGTGGTACCGCATTCCGCAGCCGGGCCGGGCCCGGAGGAAGCTGAGGAGGACGACCTTGCCCGCCCCGGCGCGCCGGGCGGCCCGGACGACGGCCCGGGTTCCCTCGACGTGGACGCGCCAGTAGCTCTGGCGCCCGGTTTCGCGGTTGATCCCGGCGCAGTGGGCGATCGCTCCGCACCCCTCGAAGGCGCGAACCAGCCCTTCCTCGTCCCCGACATCCGCGGCCGCGAACCGGGATCCCGCCAACCTCCGGACGGCCTCGTCCCGGCGATCCATCCCCCTGGCCACGAACACGACCTCGTGCCCCTCCCGGACGAGGCTCCGGCCCAGGTGGCCGCCCACGAAGCCGGTCCCCCCGGTGATCGCGATTCTCATGGATTCGTCCCCTTCCGCAGGCGTCGGACGATCTGGGTCGGGCAGACCGCGCTCAGGAAATCGCCCAGGGCGTGGGCGAGGCGCTCCGGCACCAGCCGGTAGAAGATCCGGTTGCCCTCGCGCCGTTCGAGGACCAGATCGGCCGCCTTCAGGATGGCGAGATGCCGGGAGATGGAGGGGGCGGAGACCGGGAACCGGGAGGCGATCTCCCCCGCGGACCGCTCCCCCCGCTTCAGGATCTGGAGGATCTCCCGCCGCGTGGGATCCGCGAGCGCGCCGAACACCCTCGCCGCCTGCCTCATACTTAACTATTTAACACATTAGCTAAATAATGTCAAGCAGAAGCGTGAAGAGGCGAGCGCGACGGGTCGGGGTCGGGTTCGGGACCCGTGACGCGGGACCGATGACTCGCGATTTCTTTCGGCGACTCTGGACGCTCGACTCACGACTCTTGACTCCCGATCCTTCGGGCCGCAGGATTGGGCGGGAGAGAGCGTCGTGGGGAACCGTCCTTCGGTCCGCCGGTCCGCCGTCGTCATCGGACTCTGCACCCTGCTCTCGCGCGTCCTGGGCATGGTCCGGGACGTCCTCTGCTCCCACTACTTCGGCGCGGGGATGCTGTGGGACGCCTTCACGATCGCCTACCGGGTCCCCAACCTCTTCCGGCGGCTCTTCGGCGAGGGGGCGCTGACGGCGGCCTTCGTCCCGTCGTTCGTCCACCTCCTCGAGAAGGACCGCCGCGCCGAGGCCTTCGCCCTCCTCAACCGGCTGGTCACGATGCTGGTTGTCGTTCTCGGCGTCGTGACCGCCGTGGGGATCGCGGCGACGTTCGTCCTGCCGCTCTTCTGGCCCGACGAGAAGATGCGCCTCGTCATGAGCCTGCTGCGGATCCTCCTCCCCTACGTCCTGCTCGTCTGCGCGGGGGCGATCCTCGGCGCGGCGCTCAACGGCCTCTTCCGGTTCTTCGCGCCCGCCTTCGCGCCGGTCGTCCTCAACGTGACCTGGATCCTGGCGCTCCCCTTCCTGGCGCTGAACCTGCCGCAGGACACGGCGATCCGCGCCGTCGCGTGGTCCGTCATCGCGGGCGGCGTCCTCCAGCTCCTCACGATGGCCTTTCCGCTGGCGCGCGAAGGGGTCCGCTTCCGGCCCGACTGGGCGCCGCGGGACCCGGGCCTGCGCGACATCGGCCGCCAGTTTCTCCCCACCGTCTTCGGGCTGGCGCTCGTGCAGATCAACGAGCTCGTCGACAGCCTGATCGCGGAGATCTTCGTGGCCGGCGACGGCGCCGTTTCCGCCCTCTATTACGCGAACCTCCTGACCCAGTTCCCGCTCTCGCTCGTGGGAACCTCCCTCGCCACGGCGGTCCTGCCGGGGCTCGCCGCCGCCGCGGCCCGGGGGGATCGCGCGGAATTCGGCGGGCTCTTCCGCCGGGCGCTCTCCGGGGCGCTCTACCTCGGCCTCCCCGCGTCGGCCGGGCTCGTCCTCTTCGGCACGGACATCGTCGCGGTCATATTCGAGCACGGGCGATTCACCGCCGACGCCACGGCGCGGGCGGGCCTGGCCGCGTCGCTCTTCGGCGCGGGCCTCTGGTGCTACTGCGCCAACCAGGTCCAGGTCCGCGCCTTCCACGCCCACAAGGACACGCGGACGCCGGTCCGGGTCAGCGCCGCGATGGTCGCCCTGAACCTCGTCCTCAACCTCGCGCTCGTCGGGCCGATGCGCGAGGCGGGGCTCGCGCTGGCGACGTCGATCACGGGCCTGGCGACCTTCCTCGTCTTGAACGCGATCCTCCGGAAGCGCCACCCGGATCTCGAACTCCGCTCGCTGCGGCCGGACTTCCTCCGGAGCCTGGCGGCGACGGCCGTCATGGGCGCCGCGGCGTGGGGGGCGGCGGCCTTGCTGCGGACTCCGGGGGCCACTACACTCTGGGCGCGGGTCCTTCCCCTCGGGTCGGCCGTCGCCGTCGCGATGGCCGTCTACTTCGGCCTCACCCGCCTGATGGGGATGCGGGACGCCATCTCCCTCTTGAGGAGGCGCCGCTGATGCGCATCGCCGAATTCCAGGACCTCATCCACCGGACCTATCACGAACGCGACGCGAAGCGCGGGCTCGAGACCGACATGCTCTGGCTCATGGAGGAGGTGGGCGAGCTGGCCGAGGCGATCCGCAAGCGCGACCGGAAGGGGGCCGAGGAGGAGTTCGCCGACGTCCTGGCGTGGCTCGTGACCGCCGCGTCGATCTCGGGGATCGACATCGAGAAGGCGGCGCTCGCGAAGTACGGCAAGGGATGCCCCCGGTGCGGGTCGATCCCCTGCGCCTGTCCCGAGCATCCCGCGCCGAAGCAATGGCCGGGAGCGTAGGGGTCCGCTTCCCGTTTCCCGATACCCGTTCCCCGAAGTGGCGAGCTCTCCGCCGGAGCGCCGATCGGAGGCTGGAAGCTAGACTACTCCCAATGACCGGCGCCCTATTCCTGCTCCTCATTCTCGGCATTCCCGCCGCCGCGGCCGCCGCGGTCGCCCTCCGGATCCAGTCCAAGCGCCAGGCGCGCGACCGATTCGTCGAATCGCTCGGACTCCGCCTGGCCGGAATCGGCGCGGAAGGATTCGCGGGGGGCCGTTTCCGCCGGGGCGGACGTACGTTCCGCCTCGCGGCCGACATCAACCCGCTTTTCTCGAACCAGTTCGACCTCCGCCTCTCGACCTTTTGCGACTCCGTTCTCGAATTCGAAATCCGGCGGGCGCGAAACGTACCGGTGCCGCTTCCGGAACCGCTGCGCTCGGACGCGCTCTTCCGGGGCTGCGCGCTCGACGCGCCTTCCCCGACCGAGCCGGCCCGCTACCTGTCGTCGGTGCGGGAGTCGCTCGCTCGGTCATTTCCGGAGCGATGGGGGGCCTTTTCGAAGATGCATTGCGAGCTCGTCCTCTCCGCGAACCGGTTCGCGCCCGGGGCCTGGGACGACGCCGGCCTGCGCGGGGACCTCGAGACCCTCGCGGCGCTCGCGGCGGTCCCGGCGTGGCGGGAGCCGAAAGGCGGCACGTGGACCTTCCGGGAGGGATTCGAGCCGCGGCAGGCCGGGTGGCACTGGAAGCCCGAGCAGAAGGCGCGGCTGCCGGAGGGCACGCGCCGCTGGTGCGTGAGCTGCTGGAGCGACAACGCTTATCTCAACCGGCCCCTGATCCGCTTTTTCCGGACGCTCGCCGGGCCGGCGTCGACGCTCTGGCTGACCCCCGCGGAGGACCTGGGATTTCTGGAGGAGGGGTTCGGCCGGCGGGCGCAGGCTCAAGGCCACCTTGCCGAACTGGACCCCCCGGAGATGGCCGTGGCGGCGGACCAGTATCTCGACGGCGAGTTCTTCGCCGGGCTCCTGGCCGCCGCGCCCGATCGACTCGACGGAATCCGGAAACGATTCGCGGCGGAGACTCGATTCCGGTTTCACGACGCCGCGATCGACCTCCTCCCGGGGCTGCGCTTCTACGCGCGCCGCCTTTACGACGACGAGTTCTCGTGGTTCAGCGGCGAGTACGAGATCGTCAGCGCGACCCTGGAGGAGCACGAGGTCCGGGGCGCGCTCGACTCGGTGGCGAAGGAGTTCGGCGCGGTCGTGAAGGAGATCGAGCGGCCCTTCTCGTTCAAACTGCTCAGGGACGACCGGCTCGATCTCTCCTTCTGATCACTTCTTCCCGCTGAGGTACCCCACGATCGTCCGGTGGTGGCGCGCGTAGACGAGCGACAGCGCGACCATCACCGCCCCGAGCGTGAGGAGCGTCGCGATCTTCACCGGCATTGAGAAGGTGGCGAGGTCGAAGACCGCCACCTTGCCGACGCAGACGGCGAGGACGAGCAAGCTGGCCCAGCGACAGACCCGGTCCTTCACGGCGAATCCGTACCCCGCGAGGACGAAGCCCAGGATCGCCCATGACCACGTAAGCCACGTCCCGCTCATCTCCCGGGCGAGCAGGGCGAACCCGGCCACGGCCATCATCGAGGCGACGACATCGCGCGCCACCGACGGCCACTTCGCCAGCGCGGCCTTCGCGCTCGTGACATGGATCGTCGCGAAGATCGCGAGGATCAGGGCGCCCGACGGCACGGGACCGTCCCAGCCGAGTCCCGGAACAGTCACCGGGGAGGCGACGCAATACATGAGCACCGTCGCGACCGCCCCGAGGCCGGCGATCACGAATTCGACGGAGCGGTCCGCGAGCCGGCCCCAGAGCGCCCAGATCCCGGTCGCCACCGCCCACGCCGCCGGAGTCGCGGAGACGCCGAGTTCGAATCCGAGAAGCGCCATCAGTCCGGCGAAGAGCATGAGCCCGAACCCGATGCGGACACCCTCCGCAAGATCTTCCTGCGGGACCGACCTCTCCCGCGCGTAGAGCCACCCCGCGAGGACCGGGATCGTCGAGGCGAGCCGGCTGGAGACGCCCATCACCGTGCCTTCCGCGGAGAGGTTCACCATGGTGACGAAGCAGGCCGCGACCGCCAGGAAGGCCACACCCTCCCCCACGAGCGGTTCCGCTTTCAAC
>DASXTT010000084.1:0-5853 GCA_036505255.1 Planctomycetota bacterium
ACCGTCGCGGATCCGTGCGCGATCTGCGCCGACCCGAAGCGCGACCGGGGACTGGTCTGCGTGGTGGAGCAGTCGAAGGACCTCGGGGCGGTCGAAAAGGCCGGGGCCCATCGCGGGCTGTACCACGTCCTTCACGGCTGCCTCTCCCCGCTGGACGGCGTCGGCCCGGAACAGCTCACGATCCGCCGGCTCGTGGACCGCGTGAAGAAGGGCGGGGTCGGGGAGGTCATCCTGGCGACGAATCCGACGGCCGAAGGGGACACGACCGCCTTCTTCATCCAGCAGGCGCTCGGGCCGACCGGCGTGAAAGTCACGCGCATCGCGCGCGGCCTTCCCGCGGGTTCGAGCCTGGAGTATGCCAGCAGGGCGAGCGTGGCGGACGCGATCAAGGAACGACGGAAACTGTGACGGTATCACGAAGACGTGAATCACGCAGGCGGAACGGGACCCCCGGTGATTCTCGATTTTCGATTCTCGATTCTCGGCGCCCAGAATCGAGGATCAAGAATCCAGAATCGCCCAAGGTCAGCGTGATGTCATGAAGATGGAGGTTCATCTCCAGCATCGGCTGGAGCAGCGGCTCCAGCTTTCCCAGCAGATGCTGCAGAACCTGGAGCTCCTCCAGAAACCGATCCTGGAGCTCCGGCAGGCCATCGACGAGGAGCTCCAGGCCAACCCCACCCTCGAAATCGCCGCCGAGCTTGAGGAGCGCCCCGCCGAGGCCCCCACCGCGGAAAAGCCCGCCGAGGCCGAAACTCCCGCCGAGGAGGGCCAGCGCGAGTTTCTCGAGTCCATCGAGGACGAATGGCTCCAGTCGGAGCGCCGGGGGCATTCCTCCGGCTCGACCTCCGAGGACGCGGACCGGCGCATGGAGCTCCTCCAGAGCACCGGGGCCCCCGAAGCGACCCTGCGCGACCACCTCCGGACCCAGATCGCGATCCTCGAGCTCGACCCGGAGCTCAAGCCCTACCTCGAGCACCTGATCAACTACCTGAACGACATCGGGTACCTGGCCTCGTCCCTCGAGGAGATCGCCCAGAACCTCCCCGAGGAGCTGCGGCGCGTCCCCCCGGAGACGGCGCGGGTGCGGCTCGAGGCGGCCCTCTCCTTTCTCCAGAAGATGGAGCCGATCGGCGTCGGCGCGCGCGACACGAGGGAATGCCTCCTCCTGCAGCTCGACGAAACCGACACCAGCTACGCGGCGAAGCGGCGGCTCATCGAGCGCCACCTCGAGGACATCGGCCACAACCGGCTCCCCAAGATCGCCAGGGACATCACGGCCGATCCCCTGGCCCTCGCGGACTTCGGCTACCGCAAGCCCCCGGACCCGAACGTCGTCATGGAGGACCTGAAGATCCTGATCGGGGAGATCCAGAAGCTGAACCCCAAGCCCGGAACCAACTTCGCCACGGAGAGCGCCCCGCGCGTCTTCCCCGAGGTGATCATCCGGCGCGTCGACGGCGCCTACGAGATCGTGATCGAGGACTCGTGGCTCCCGCCCCTCTCCATCAACCGGAACTACCAGGAGATGCTGAAGGACAAGACCCTGGGCAAGCCCGAGAAGGAGTACATCCGGCGCAAGATCGACGCGGGACGGAAGCTCATCAGCGCCATCGAGCAGCGCCGCCAGACGATCCAGCGCATCACGGGGGAGATCCTCAAGCACCAGATGGATTTCTTCGAGCAGGGGAGCGAGCACCTGAAGCCGCTGAAGATGCAGGAGGTGGCCGACGCCCTCGGGATCCACAACTCGACCGTGAGCCGGGCGATCTCGGGCAAGTGGATCGAGACCCCCCGCGGGATCTTCCCGATGAAGTTCTTCTTCGCCTCGGCGGCGCCGAAGCAGGCCCCCGCCCCCTTCCCCCCGCCCGGCGGAACCCCGGCCGCGGAGCCCGAGGACCGGACGCGCCTCGCCCTCATGGAGAAGATCCGGGAGATCGTCGACGCCGAGGACCGCCGCAAGCCCCTCTCCGACTTGGAGATCGTCAAGATCCTCAAGCAGCAGAACATCGCCGCCGCCCGCCGCACCGTCGCGAAGTACCGGGAAGAAATGGGCATACCGAGCTCACGGTTGAGGAAGCAGTACTGAAGACCGCATTACGCATCACGCATGACGCATCACGGGTTCCTCAATCGAGCTTGTTGAAGCACGCCGTAATGCGTTATGCGCGCCTGCCCCATTGCGCCCAACCCCTATCTCGCATAATCTAGGTACTGATGAGCGTCGAGGAACAGGCGAAGAAGTTCCGCGACGGGATCGACAGGCTCCGGAAGGAGATCGCCAAGGCGGTCGTGGGCCATGACGAGGTCGTTTCCCAGACGATCGTCACGATCCTCGCGGGCGGCCACGCGCTCCTCGAGGGCGTCCCCGGCCTCGGCAAGACCCTGCTCGTCCGCACGATCAGCCAGTGCCTGAGCCTCAAGTTCTCGCGCATCCAGTTCACGCCGGACCTCATGCCCGCCGACATCCTGGGGACGAACATCGTCGTCGAGGATCCGTCGGGGCGGAAGTCGTTCCAGTTCCAAAAGGGGCCGATCTTCGGGAACGTCATCCTCGCGGACGAGATCAACCGCGCCACCCCGAAAACCCAGTCGGCGCTCCTCGAGGCGATGCAGGAGAAGGCGGTCACGGTCAGCGGCCAGCGGTACCCCCTCGAGGACCCCTTCTTCGTCCTGGCGACGCAGAACCCGATCGAGATGGAAGGCACCTACCCGCTGCCCGAGGCCCAGATCGACCGGTTTTTCTTCAAGATCGAGGTCAAGCAGCCCGACCTCAAGGGGCTCGTCGAGGTGATCGACCGGACGACGGGGGCGGAGCCTCCGCGGATCGAGCCGGTCATGAGCGGCGCCGAAATCCTGGAGATGCGCGCCCTCGCGCGCGAGGTCCCCATCGCCTCGCACGTGAAGGAGTTCGCGGCGCGTCTCGTCCTGGCGACGCACCCGACCGAGGGGGGCAGCGAGCTGGCGCGCAAGTACCTGCGGTACGGGTCGAGCCCCCGCGGGGTCCAGTCGCTTGTTTTGGCGGGAAAAATCCTCGCCCTCATCAAGGGGAGGTACAATGTGTCATTCGGCGACCTCCGGGAGGCCGCCTACCCCGCGCTCCGCCACCGCCTCATCCTGAACTTCGAAGCCGAGGCGGAGGGCGTGCGGGCCGACCAGATCATCACCCGCGTTCTCGAGGGGGTGCCCGAAGTCGCGACGGCGTGAACGGAATGGGGTCCTCAAACTCTTTTTGGAGGGTGGCACCATGGCGTTCGACCCGAAAGCGATGGCCAAGCATCCGGCGTTCACCACGGCGGGCGGGGTGGTCGTGGGCCTGGGTATTTTCTGGCTCATTAGCGGCACCATCGACCACCTGATCCGCCCGATCTTCAATTTCATCAACGGCAGCGGGTCGATCAGGCTCTGGGAAAACACCTACCTGGGATGCGGCGGATTCCTCTCCGCGTGCATCGTCTGCGCGGTCGCCCTCGTTGTGGGAGGCATGATGATGCGGATGGCGGGCAAACAGTAGCGCCCCGGCCGGGCGGCGCGCATGGACTGGGAGCGGTGGGCCTATCTTGTCGCCGCCGGGGCCCTCGTCCTGCTGAACGCGTTCTTCGTCCTCGCGGAGTTCGCCATCATCAAGGTCCGCGTCACGCGGATGCACGAGCTCGCGGACAAGGGGAACCGGAACGCGGCGCTCGCGGCGTCGATCATCAAGCGGCTCGACGCCTATCTCTCGACCTGCCAGATCGGGATCACCATCGCCAGCCTCGGACTCGGCTGGCTGGGTGAACCCGCGGTCGCCCATTTCCTGAGGCCGCTGATCGAAGGCCTCGGCTGGTGGTCGCCCGTCGTAAGCGGCTCGATCGCCATCGGCGTGGCCCTGATCTTCCTCACGGCGGTGCACATCACCATCGGCGAGCAGGCGCCCAAGATGCTGGCGATCCGGCAGGGGGAGCGGGCCGCCTTGCTCGTCGCCCGGCCCTTGAGCGTCTTCTACCTCGTCACCTGGCCGGCGGTGTGGATCCTCAACGTGACGACCAACGCCATCCTCTGGCTCCTGCGCATTCCCCCGGTTTCCGAGATGGAGCTGGCCCACTCCGAGGAGGAGCTCAAGATGATCCTCGGGGCCTCCCACGAGAAGGGGGAGCTGACCCTGAACCGGCTCCTCATGATGGAAAACGTCCTCGACTTCGGGACGCTTCGGGTCCGGGACGTCATGACCCCCGCGTCGAAGGTGGTGACGCTGTCGAGCCGGGCCCCGTGGCCGGAGAATTTCGAGAAGATCAAGACGACGCTCCACTCGCGCTACCCGCTCGAGATGGGGTCGCTCGGCCCGTCGCGGATCGTCCACATCAAGGACATCGCCGTCGCGATGGCGGCGGGCGGACCCCCCGACCTGGTCGCGATCTCCCGGCCCGTGAAGTCGGTGCGGCCCGACCTTCCGCTCGAGGACCTCCTCCAGCACTTCCACCGCAATCACAGCCATCTCGCGATGGTCGAGGACGACCGCGGGACCTTCCTCGGGCTCGTCTCGATCGAGGACGTGGTCGAGGAGCTCATCGGGACGGTGCGGGACGAGTTCGAGCAGGTGAAGGAGATCCGGCTCTCGGACCTGGTGCCGCCCGAGGCGGTGGCGCTCGACCTCGAGCCCATGCCGAAGCCGCAGGTGGTGCGGGCCCTTGTCCAGCGCCTGGCGCAGAAGCGGCCGGAAATCCAGGTCGAAGCCGTCGCGTCGACCATCCTGAAGCGCGAGGCGCTCGCTTCCACGGGACTCGGAAACGGAATCGCCATTCCGCACGGCCGCGTCGAGGGCCTGCCGCGTCCGTTCGCCGCGATCGGACGTTCGGCGCAGGGGATCGACTTCCAGGCGCTCGACGGAAAGCCGGTCCACCTTTTCTTCCTGATCCTGACGCCCGTCCACGACGAGGGCGCGCACGTCAACATCCTGGGGAAGATCAGCCGGCTCCTCTCGAGCGACTATTTGCGCGAGCGGCTGGCCCACGCAAAGACCACCGAAGAGGTGATGGAGGTGCTGAAGATCACCGACCAGTCGCTCTCGGCGTGATGCGGATTGTGGATTGCGAATAAAAAAGCCCGAAACGTCATTCTTCGATGGTCCAAACAAAGCCCCGCCTCTTCAACTCCTCCACGAAATCCTCGGGATTGAAGTCGCGTTCCTGCAGAAGCGCGCCTTTCCGCTTCGTCCTCCCCGAGGCGACGAGTTGCGCGACGATCGAGGCGGAAAATCCCGTCGTGCGCTGCATCGCGGAGAATCCGTCCCGCGCGACGTCCCGCAGGGTCAGCGTCCAGCGGCGCCCTTCCCCTTCGATCGAAACCCGGACGAGCACCTGGTCGGGGCCCGTCGGAGGGACGTGGCGCTCGACCCACGCTCCCGGGTTTTTCATCCTCAGCACCTTCCGCATCCGCTCGCAGTGGCCGGGGAAGCGGATCGTCTTGTAGTCGAGGTCCCCGACCCTCCCGCAAAGGGTTCCCGGCATCGTGGAGGCCCCGCCGGACGTGTGGAATGCCTCCAGGAGGCCCACTTCAGGGAATTCGAGGCTCTCCAGTCCTGTCATGGCCTTGACGCGCGCCGGACGGCCGTTTCGAAGCACTTGGCAGAATCCCGAATACTCGTTGATCAGGCCCACGGTGGCGAAAACGAGCTGGTAATTCAGTGGCGGCTTGGGGTCGAGGGGAAGCCCGCCCACGCGGATTCGGACCCGGCCGGCCTTTCGGAATCGCGTCAGGCCCCAGGCGACGAGGAACGAGGCCATTCCGGGCGCCAGGCCGCAATCGGGTACGACGCAGACCCCCCGGCGCCGCGCCGAGCGATCGAGCGTCAATTCCCGACGGACGACAGCGTCG
>DASXTT010000085.1:0-2562 GCA_036505255.1 Planctomycetota bacterium
CCGGTTGGGACGCCGCGGGGGAATGGAAAGCGGCCGAGCCTTCTCCGGACGCGATCCAGTCGGTTCTCGCGAACCTCCCGGCCTCCGCGCCGCGTCGGCGGCTTCTCCGGGTATTCCAGGCGGGCACGCTGGCCGCGTCGCTCTTCATCTCGGCAATGGTGGGTTCTTCGCAGCGGACGGGACCTCCGAGCCAGACAACCCCCCGCGCCGTCGCGACCGCGCGCCCGGCTTCAATCGGCCTCGCTTCGCTGCGCCCATCGGTGGGGGCCCTGTACGTGCAGGATGAAAACGGGAGGCCCGCGGGCGAGCTCTCCATCGGGAGCCTCGACGTCCGGGTCGAAATCCAGGATGGAGTCGCGCGCACCGAAATCGAAGAGATCTTCCAGAACCGGACGGACCGGCGCCTCGAGGGCACCTTCCTCTTCCCGCTGCCGCCCGACGCCTCGATCTCGCGCCTCGCGATGGAGATCGACGGGAAGCTGATGGAAGGCGAGGTCGTCGAGCGCCAGAAGGCGCGCGAGACATATGAGGGGATCGTCCGGCGGATGAACGACCCGGCGCTCCTCGAGTGGATGCCCGGCGGCCTCTTCAAGTGCCGCATCTTCCCGATCGAGGCGCGGAGCGACAAGCGGATCATCATCGCCTACACGCAGGCGCTCTCCGCGTTCGACGGCCGCGGGACCTATGTCTATCCCCTCGCGGGCGACTCCGCCGGAGACGTGGGAATCGGGCGCTTCCATCTGGAAGCCACCGTGCGGGCGGGGAGCCGGGTCCTGCGCGCGGAGTCGACTTCGCACGACGCCACCGCGATCCGCGTGGACGATCGGACGATCCGGACCACCTTCTCGGCGGCGGCGTTCCGGCCGCGAGCCGATTTTGTGCTGGCGTTCGAAACGGCGCTCGCGGGCGAGCTCCAGCTTTCCGCGCACCGGCCGGACCCGGCGACGCCGGGATATTTCGCCGCCTTCATCACGCCCCGTCCGGACGCGGACGAGGGATACCGGCGCGACCGCCGGCTCTTCTTCCTGATCGACGCTTCGGGGTCGGTCACCCGACCGGAGCTGGAAGCGGCCCGGACCGTGGTGCGGAGGATGATCGAAACGCTCGGCCCGGCCGACAGGTTCCGGATCGGAAGTCACAACGACCTCGTGGAATCGATGGAGAATTTCGTCGCTCCCGACGCGGCGGGGAAGGCGGCGGCCCACCGGTTCCTGGGGGCCATCGAACCGATCGGGGCGGGCGACCCGGCGACGTCGCTGGAGCACGTGCTGCCGCTCGTGCCCGACGACGGCGAAGTCGTCTATGTCGGCGAGGGGACGCCGACGTGGGGGGAGAAGGATCCCGCGAAGATCGTCGCCCGCCTTCGCAAGGTCGCGAAGGACCGGGGCGTCTCCATCCGGACGATCGCGGTAGGTTCGGGCGCGGACCGGGGCCTGCTCGAAACCCTGGCGCGCGAGTTCAACGGGGGCGCGCACGCGATCAGCCCGAGCGACGACGTCCGGTCCCGCGCCGACGAGATCGCGCGGACGCTGGGCCGGTCGGCGGTGAATGATCTGAAGGTGGAGTTCCAGGGGCCGGTCACCGACGCGGCGCCGGCCAAGCTCGGCTCGCTCCATTTCGGCGAGCGGCTGCTGGTCACGGGTCGGTACGGCGCGGGGCCCGTCAAGCTGATCCTGACGGGGAAAGTGTTCGATCGCGTGATCCGGCGCGAATTCGCCCTGACGCTGCCGGAGCGGGAATCGGGCAACGCGCACGTGAAGCGGCTCTGGGCTCAGCGCCGCCTGGCGGACCTGGTAGCGGAAGGGGAGCCCAAGAAGGCGGAGGCGATCAAGCTGTCGGTCGAGCACCAGGTGATGACGCCCTACACCTCCTTCCTCGTCCTTGAGAGCGAGAAAGCGTACGAGGACTTCCGGATCGAGCGGACGAAGAAGGAAATCGAATCGCAGACGGTGCGGAAGCAACCGAGCAAGACGGGTCACCCCATGGACGGCGAGGTACTGGCCAATCGGATCAAAGCCACGATCGATTCGAACAGCTGGAGCGAGGCCAAGGGGAAGTCGTGCGTCTTCCAGAACGGCCTGATCATCGTTCGCAACACCCCCGAAGTGCATCGCAAGGTGCGCAAGTTCCTCGACGAATTGCGCGCCTCCTTGGGTGGATCACCGGAGAAGCGCACCGACGCAACTCCACCCGAACCCGCCGCGGGAGAAACGGGGGTTTGCCTGGACATGTACAACGTCCAGGACCTGACCTACGGATTGCAGGACTTCCCCGGCGTCAACATCACTCTGTCTGAGGACGGGCTTGCGTCGGCCGGCGGGTCCTTCACCCTCGAAGAACCTTCCGAATCAGGAACGATGGGAAAGCTGCTTTCCGAGCGCACGACCATGGGATTCTCTACCTTTCCGGGTCAGCAGTTCTCGTCATTTCCAGACCCGGGCAATGGAGAGGATTTCGGGTTACTCGCCTTGAGGCCGTACGAATCCCAAAACGCCTCGGATTACAGGTTCCTGAGGAGCAATCGACTCCCACTCAGTCGCGGTCCTGGGCCTTCCGACCTCC
>DASXTT010000086.1:0-2041 GCA_036505255.1 Planctomycetota bacterium
GCGTGACGCTCGCCCCTGGGGTCTGCTGCTTCGACGCGGCCGCGGCGCTGACGGGCACGTTGACGCTCAAAGGGCCCACGAACGCTACCTGGCTCTTCAAGATCGGGGAGGGCGGGACGGGCGCGCTCACGGGAACTCTTCGAATGACGAGAACGGCGGGACGCCCGGGAACCCGGGCCGCATGAACAAATAGGGCGGCGATCGCGCCCTCCGAGGTGGAGGGCGCCGTCCGGTTGGAAAGCCAGGAAGCAACAGAGGAGATCCACGATGGCGAAGAAGAGCAGGGGCGGCAGGATGACGGCGGCCAAGAAGCGCGCGGCCAAGTCCGCGGGCGGTCGCGGCGCCGTGAAAAACCGCAAGGCCGGTCGGGCGATCATGTCGACCTAAGGAAGCCTCCCAGGTGACTCCGGGACCAAGAAGCCGTCGCGGGAAACGGCCTCTTTGCCCGGGTCTCGCGCCCGTCGAGCGGTCGGAGCGGCGCGGGACCGGTGAAGCGCGCAATGAGACACGTGACGTGGGCCGCCGCGGCCTTTCTGCTGTCCGCCGGATGCGCCACCGTCAGGTCCACGGGAGCTTGTCCCGGCGGCCCGGAAGTCGTCGTCGACGCGACCGTCGCTTCAACCTCTCCCGATGCGGATAGGACGCCGGCGGCAACCGATCCGCTCGCAACGGACCCGAGATCCGCCGTCGGGATCCCCACCAGGTTCAGGACCCCGACGCGGCGCGAATTGCCCCGTGATTCCGAGGAGAGCCTCCCGACGGCGGGAGCTCTCGAGAGGCCGGGGCAAGGTCCTTCTTGGGGAGACGGGACCGGCCGGAGCTATTTCATCCCGGCCGCGGAGATCGTCGGCTTCGAATTCCTGCTGAATGCCTACGACCGGCGCTACGACGCCGAGGACGCGTACCGCAGCGATTCCTCCTCGATCAAGCAGAACCTTCACCGCGGGTGGATCATCGACGACGATCCCTTCGCCACGAACCAGGTCATGCATCCCTACCAGGGCTCCCTGGTCCACGGATTCGCGCGATCGGCCGGACTCACCTATTGGGAAGCGCTCGCGTATGACGCCGCGGGCAGCGCGCTCTGGGAGGTGGCGGGCGAGACCGGGCCGCCCTCGGCCAACGACCTGATTACGACCACCTTCGGCGGGAGCTTTCTCGGGGAGGCGCTTTTCCGGATGGCGAGCCTCCTGCTCGAAAGCGGCGGCCGGAACCCCGGCATCCTTCGCGAGCTGGGAGCGGCCATGATCTCACCGCCCACCGGCATCAACCGCGCCGCGTTCGGCGACCGGTTCGACGGGGTGTACCCGAGCCACGATCCGGCCACTTTCACGCGCGTCGGCATCGGGGCGCGACGGAACGCGCGCGTGACGGACCTGGGCGCCCTGGCCAACGCTCCCCGGGACGAGGCGGTCGCCGATTTCTCGATGGACTACGGGCTTCCCGGAAAGCCCGGCTATGAATACAAGCGGCCCTTCGACTACTTCCAATTCGAAGTCGCCGCCACCTCCAGCAGCCACGCCCTTCCGGAGAGCGTCATGACGCGCGCACTCCTCTACGGCTCGGGATATGAACTGGGAGGGTTCTATCGCGGAATCTGGGGCCTCTATGGAAGCTACGACTATATGTCGCCGGAGGTGTTCAGCGTCTCGTCCACCGCCCTTTCTCTCGGGACCACGGGCCAGTACCGGATCTCGGACGCGGTGGCGCTCCAGGGCACGTGCCTGGCCGGCCTGGGGTGGACCGCCGTCGGCACGATCGCCGACGCGCGGACGGACCGTGACTTCCACTACGGGTACAGCCCGCAGGGACTCGTGGCGCTCCGGCTCATCTTCGGCAGCGTGGCCATGCTCGACATGGCGGGGCGCGAGTACTACGTCGGCGGGCTCGGCTCTCACGACGCGGAGGGAAGGGAGAATATCCTTCGCGGGCAGGTGTCGTTGACCGTGCGCATCTTCGGCCACCACGCCCTCGGGCTTCAGTTCGTTTCGTCCGTTCGAAATTCGAACTCATTCGACGCGGTCGGCGGCTTTGAAGAGGT